>WJJM01000060.1 GCA_014729675.1 Candidatus Woesearchaeota archaeon
AGCTAAATGTGTTTGCAAATTCCAATATTTTATTTCCGATAGCAGGAAATTGGATTGATATTAACACTGCGACTGAAATTAAAATTATGCCGCATATTGACTTAATTATAAACGCCGTTATCTCATCATGTGCTAAAATGAATTTCTTTATTTTGTCTTTTTTTGTTAAACAGACATTGTTTAGGATAGAAAACAATTTTCCCCCTTTGAAGTTATAAACCTCTTGAAGATATAGAATAAGATTCTGATACTTTCTTTCTGATTTTTTCCTAACAACCTTATCAATCTCGCAAAGAGTACTGATTGTATTGACATAATTGCCTTTTAATGATTTATGAACATTTTTAATTAAATGTTTTTTTGTAGTTAAATCTAATGAAGGTAAATAAAAAAAATTTTTAATGTAAAACTCCATGAATTTTAATGAATAATAAGTTTCTAAATGTTCTTTATGATAATCTGATAAAAATTTTAGTCTTTTTGCATATTCAGGTAGGTAGATATTGAACTCTTCATTGGTTCTAGATGTTGTTAATTGTTTTTCTATATATATCATAAAACAATCATCATCCAATTCTGATTTTATTGAAGTTAGAAATAATAAAAAACCAAGATAAGCTAAAAAAATGTTTGGAATTAATGATAAGAAAGCCAAAAACCAATTAATCTGGACCATAGAAAAAAATTTTGGAAAAAACCCAATCAGTTCTAGTAAAAATACTAATCCCAATATAATAAAGAATAATCTTAAAAATACACTTAATTTACTCAAAAGAGATATCTGCCAAAAATATTGATTCTTAAATAGTAATTGAAAAAACTTATTTTCGCCTTCTTTGAGTTTTTCATTGAAATCCATAATTCTTAGATGAATAGAATAAAGTCCAATTCCTGCTACGAAAGAGAATGTAGCGAATCCCATCAAAAGCATTACCCTATAAATAATTTGATGATTATACAATTGAAATAGTTTACTTAAAAATAATAATGCACTCCCGAATAAAAGACATATAATAATCAAATTTCCTTTGGTTATTCTACCCATAGACCTAATAAAAACTTCCAAACTTATAAATATTTGGGCCCATTATTATCTTTTAATCCAAACTGATATCTTATGGTATCAAGCATCATGCCTGTGTGCCTATAATGCAATATCAGCTCAGTATTATATCGGTGTAAGGGATTCTATGTCAAAACCTGATTTAGGGATAACCACAATCTTTTTATGCATTCGAGCCCATCTCAGATCGATGAAACAGATAAAAACAAAAGATTCCTCTCTGACATTTTACAATGCCAGATACAAGGACCACTATCACACTAAATCAGGAGCTAGAGAAGAGGCTTTTGAAAAACATGCAAAGGCATTGAACATAACAGAAAAATCCAATCCAGTTATCTTTGATATCTGCTTTGGGTTAGGATACAATACAGCAGCTGCCTTGGACCTAACAGGACAGGCAACAATATACTGCTTTGAAAACGACAAAGAGATCCTGGCTCAGGTCCTAAAGATAGACCAGGATTTTAGATCCTGGAAGATGATAAAAGAGTTTATAGGACAATTCCTAAAAGACAATAAAACGACCTATGAAAAAGGCAACATAAGATTGGTCATGCTTTTTGGAGATGCAAGGAAAACTATCAAAAAGGTCGAAACAAAAGCAGATTTTGTCTTCTTTGATCCATTCTCTCCTGCAAAGGTTCCAGAGATGTGGACAAAAGAATTTTTCAAAGACATCTACAAAAAGATGAAGCCTGATTCTAAACTTTCAACTTATTCCTATGCAAGATTTGTAAGAGAAAATTTAGAAAAAGCAGGATTCAGGGTTATAGATGGGGTTGTTATAGGAAGAAGGTCTCCCAGCACCATCGCAATCAGATCTTCAAAAGATTAATTGAGTCCTGCTATATTTCCAATTGAATGTTATGTTGATACAGAAAAAGAAACAACCAAAGATAATTGTTCTAAAATGCACAAAGACAAGGGATTTAGGCACGTATTAACAACAAACTCGAAGATATGATTTATTATCTCATCTCATTGAGATCAAGGCCATTAATATTTGAACAATTTAATTCTTCATCCAGGTAACTCAAATCTACGCATATCCCACTCTAAAGTAAGTAAAGTTTATAAAAAAATAGTTTTTCACATTAAGTATGGGCAAAAGATTTATTCAGAGGATTCCTAAGAAGCCTGTCTTCAAAAAAAATACTTATGAGATTCCCAAGAGCTATACAGATTCATATGAAAGGGCAGGGATAACAGATTCATATGAACAAAAGATGCTTTTTCATCTTACACAGTTCGGAGGTTTCAGGGCTAAGAAGGTTACTCAGGAGATGAATTCTGACAAAGATTTTCTAGACAGGTGGTTTAAGCAGAGTTATGACAATGGATTCTATAATTTTAGGGCAAATACAGCATTCATCCAAAAATTTGGGGATGTTGAGCTAAAGCCTCTTTTGAGGACATGGCAAATAGACTGTCTTAACGAAGACGAGATGAAAGAATGCGGGTTTTCAAAAAAAGAGATTAATGAAAGTTTTGATTTTCTTTATAAGTTAAATAAGTTTTATTCAGATATAAGGATTGACATTCGCATACCGAAGACAGGCATGACTGCAAAAGATCTTGCGCAGATACAGAAGTTTCATGGGATACCTTTCCTTGTCAAAAAACCAAGAGCAGGCGGAAGGTTTTTTCATCCAGGAACATCATACCAAAGGATAAGTTCATCCCTAAGGCCGTTTATGACTATCAACGATGAGAAGACAGCTGAGCTTGACCTGACAGCTGCAACCATACAGTTCTTGGACATTATAATGAAAGAAAGTTCAATGGGGTCTTTGGAAGATACTGTATTGTCTCATGATGACCCTTATCAGTATTTCATGTCAACTATAGATTCATATAAGTTAATGCAGGCTCATGAGGCATCTGCTGGACGTGAAGAAGTAAAAGACATATTATACACAGCCATATACAGCCCTAAAAACAGGCAAAAAGCAAATGTTGACAGGAAACTCATGGAAAAATATTATAGCCATTCTATCCTTGTTTCACTTTTCCCTGAATTTTTCAATCCGTTATATAGGCTAAAATCAAAGAAAAAAGAGCCTTTGCATATGATAATAAACAAGGAAGAAAGCAGATATGCTCAAAATGTGCTGCAAAAGGCCTGCTTAGAGAAGTCTATACCTATGATGCCCATACATGATTCTTTCGTCGCTCCTAAACACAGGATCAAGGAATTGGAAAAGTGCATGAATGATGCTTCCTATGAGCTTTATGGAAAGAAACTTCCGTATAAGAGGAAATATTAGCCATAAAACAGAAAGCTTTATAAATCGAATATCTCTCCTCATGTATTCAGTATTTAAATGAGGATATTTGAATACTTAACAACAAGCCTGAAAAGAACCTTTTTCAGTACAGTTGTATAGACTGTTTTCTATGAAGGGTTCAGAAAAAGGCTGTTTTTCGTCAACAAACAGAATAGAGCTAAGAATCTATGCCAACAAAAAAAGCACCAAGAAAAGGAAGCCTGCAGTTCTGGCCAAGGGTCAGAGCAAAGAAAGATATAGCTAGAGTCAGGTCTTGGCCTGCTTCAACTGAAACAAAAATTTCAGGATTTGCAGGGTATAAAGTCGGCATGACTCATGTGATAGCCACAGACAACAAATCCACATCTATGACAAAGGGACAGGACATATCTATTCCGGTTACGATCCTGGAGTGCCCGCCATTGTTCGTCGCTTCAATAGTATTTTACAAAAACAATCTTCCTATATCTGCTGTTTCTGCTTCAAATTTCAAAAAACAACTTTCAAAGGCAATATCTATTCCAAAAAAGACCAAAAAGATAGAAGAAATAAAAGATTTTGATGATCTAAGATTATTGGTGCATACTCAGCCTTATCTTACAACAATAGGCAACAAAAAACCAAGGCTTTTCGAGATCCCTTTAAGCGGAAAAAATGAAGAAAAGCTGAACTATGCAAAAGAGAACCTTGGAAAAGAGATAAACCTCTCAGACATACTGGCTGAAGGCCAGTCTATAGATGTTCATTCCATAACAAAAGGAAAAGGCATGCAGGGCCCTGTAAAAAGATTTGGGGTTGCTATAAGACAGCACAAATCAGAGAAGACAAAAAGAGGTCCAGGAAACCTTGGAGCATGGACAGGTGCAAGGATCTGGAGGGTTCCTCAGGCAGGACAGCTCGGATATAACCAAAGAGTAGAGTACAACAAATGGGTATTAAAGATAGGAGACAACCTAGAAGAGATAAACAAATCATCAGGATACAAGAAATATGGCATCATAAAGAACCAATATATACTGGTCAAAGGCTCTATCCCCGGACCTAACAAAAGAATTGTAATATTCACAAACCCGCTAAGGGAAAACAAAAAGATACCTAAAGAGGCTGCAACCATAAGCCACATAAGCAGAAAATGAAACTAAAGATAATATCCTCTGAAAACAAGGAAGCAGGAGAACAGACTTTGCCTAAACAGTTCCAGGAAGAAGTAAGGCCTGATATAATCAAAAAGGATGTTTTGGCTATCCAGCTCAGCAGGAGGCAGCCTTATGGTGCAGACCCTGAAGCAGGAGAAAGAGCCTCAGCAGACCTTTCAAAAAGAAGAAGAAAGTACAGGGGAAGCTACGGTCCAGGAAGGTCAAGAACTCCAAGAAAGGTTATGACAAAAAGAGGAACACAGTTCAATTTTGTCGGAGCTTTTGCACCTAACACTGTCGGAGGAAGAAGAGCCCATCCTCCAAAAGCTGAAAAGATAATTGAAAAAAAGATAAACAAGAAAGAGAGGAACAAAGCTGTCAGGTCAGCGATGGCATCAACATTGAAGAAGGAGCTTGTAGCAGAAAGAAGACATAAAGTTCCTGACAACTATCCATTTATATTAGAAAAGAGCTATGAAGATATAAGCAAGGCAAAAGACGCAAAGCAGGCGCTTATCAAACTGGGCCTTGAAAAAGAGCTTGAAAGAGCCTCAAAAAAGAAGATAAGAGCAGGAAAAGGAAAAGCAAGAGGAAGAAAGTACAGGAAAAAGAAAGGTCCGTTAATAATAGTATCATCAGATTGCAAGCTCATGAAGTCAGCAAAGAATATCCCTGGAGTGGAGATAGTAAGCGTAGAAAAGCTAAATTCAGAGCTGCTTGCACCAGGAGCTGTTCCAGGAAGGCTTGCATTGTTCACAAAGCCTGCTGTAGAAAAGCTTGAAAAAGAAAGACTATACATATAAAGATGGCTGAAGAAAAGAAACAACCGGAAAAAGAAAAGAAAAAAGCAGACAAAGGAAAAACAGAGGATATCCTTGCTCAGAAAGGATCATACAAGACTGTCAAATATCCATTGTCAACTGAAAAATCCATAAGGCTTATGGAATCAGAGAACAAGCTTATCTTTGTAGTAAACAAGAACTCAAAAAAGCCGGAGATAAAAAAAGCCATAGAAGACATGTTCAAGGTAAAGGTACTTAAGGTCAACACATTCATATCGCACAAGAACGAAAAAAGGGCATATGTCCAGTTCAGCCCTGAAACACCTGCAATCGATATTGCAACACAACTAGGATTGATGTAAGATGAAAACGGAGGAATTAGCCAAGTAGGACAAAAAGGCTCCTGTTGCGAGGCAACTAGGAGTCGCTTATAGGTGCCTATAGGGTGAAACCCTTAGATGGGAAAAAACTTAATTCAGCAAAAACGTGGAAAAGGCGGCCCAAGATACAGGTCACCGGGATTTAAGTATGCAGGAAAAGCTTCATACAGACAGCCGTCTGAAAAGATCACGTCCGGAAAGATACTGGATATAATAAAGTGCCCTGGTCACACTGCCCCTTTGATAAAAGTAGAATATGATGACAATGAAACATCACTTATGATCGCTCCTGAAGGTATAAAAGTAGGAGATGAGATAAAGATAGGTCCTGAAAACGAGATCAAGCCAGGAAATATAGCTTCATTAAAAGACCTTCCAGAAGGTACATTAGTATATAATATAGAGAATGTGCCAGGGGATGGAGGAAAAGTTGCAAGATCAACAGGAATGTTTGCAAGAATAGTATTCAAGTCAAAGAAAAAGATAATAGTAAAACTTCCTTCGCATAAACAGAAGGAATTCAATCCTGACTGCAGAGCTACTATAGGCACGATAGCAGGGTCAGGAAGACTTGAAAAGCCTTTCCTAAAAGCAGGAAAAAAGCATTATGCTATGAAAGCAAGAAACAAGCTTTGGCCTATAACCTCAGCAATATCCATGAATTCACTTTCACATCCTTTCGGAGGAACAAAGTCTTCCCATAAAGGAAAACCAACACAATCATCAAGAAACTCACCTCCTGGAAGAAAGGTCGGTAAGATCGCACCTAAGAGGACAGGAAGGAAGAAAAGGTAAACAAGATGGCTAAAAAAGAATTCACATATCGCGGAAAAAAGCTTGAAGAGCTGAAGAAGCTGAGCATACAGGAATTTGCAGAGCTTGTGCCTGCAAGACAAAGAAGAAGCCTAAAAAAAGGGCTTTCAGAACAGAACAAGATCCTATTGAACAAGATCAAGAAAGGCAAGAAGAACCTAAAGACCCACAGGAGAGATTTTGTAATCCTCCCAGAGATGGTAGGTATGATGATACGCGTATATAATGGAAAAGAGTTTACACCTGTAACCATACAGGAAGAGATGATAGGGCACTTCCTTGGAGAGATGGTATACAACAGGAAGAAGACACAACATTCAGCGCCAGGAGTTGGTGCTACAAGGTCTTCAGCAGCTCTTTCAGTAAGATAAAGAAAAAATGACAACATACAAATATTCAGCTGAAGAAAAAGAAACAGAACATTCAGCAAAAGCAGTAGGCAGATCACTGCCTATCTCAACAAAACAATCTGTAGAGATCTGCAATCTGCTGAGAAAAAAAGAGCTGAATAAGGCAAAGAAGCTGCTTAAGTCAGTCATATCCATGAAACAAGCAGTCCCATATAAAAGGTACAATAAAGATGTTGGCCACAAGAGAAGCGTGCCTGCATCAGGAAGGTTCCCTGTAAAGGCTTCAAAAGAGATACTTAGCTTGCTTAACTCAGTTGAATCAAACGCCCAGTTCAAGGGACTTAATACATCATCATTAATAATCTCCCATATATCTGCCCAAAAAACAGGAACATCATGGCATTATGGAAGAAAATCAAGAAGAAAGATGAAAAGGACAAATATAGAGATAATTGTCAAAGAAGGCCAGCCTTCAAAACCTAAAAAACAGAAGGCTCCTGCAAAAAAACCAGCTGAAAAGAAAGAAGATAAAAAGGAAGCTCCAAAAGCAGAGAAGAAAGAGCAGCCTGCTGAAACAAAAAAGGAAACACCAAAAAAACAGGAAAAAGTATCAGCTGAGAAGCAAAAGAAAACAAAAGATGAAAACAACAAAAGGTGATCTTTTTGATTGAAAGAGAATTCGTCAAACAAAAAAAGAAAGAATTTCAGGTAGAAGAGTTTGTATCGTCCAACCTAAAAAATGTAGAACATTCAGGCACAAAGATGCAGAGAACTCCTCTTGGAGAGAAAATAATCATATCTTCATCAAGGCCGGGGCTTGTCGTAGGGAGAGAAGGTAAGAATATCAAAAAGCTTACATCCCAGCTTAAGAACAGGTTTAAGCTTGAAAATCCTCAGATAGAGATAAATGAGGTTGAAAATGTAAATGCCAACTCTAAGATCGTTGCAGAGAAGATAGCCGGCTCATTGGAAAGGTTTGGATTGAACCGTTTCAAAGGAGTAGGCCACAAGTCTTTGTCTGAAGCTATGGGTGCTGGAGCATTGGGTATAGAGATACTTATATCTGGAAAAGTACCAAGCTCAAGAGCAAAAACATGGAGATTTTATGCAGGATATTTAAAAAAATGCGGAGACATCGCAATAACAGGAGTAGACAAAGCCTATGCCACAGCTCACTTAAAATCAGGAGCAGTGGGAATACAAGTAAGGATAATGCCTCCTGGAACAAAGCTTCCTGACGATATACAGCTTGTAGAAGAGAAAGAGGAAAAAGTAGAAGAAGTCAAAGAAGAGAAAAGCGAAGAAAGGGAAGATTCAGAAAAAAAAGAGTCTGAAGAGAAAACAGATAAGAAGAAAAGCGAAGAATCTAAAGAAAAAAGCGAGCCTGAAGAAGAAGAGGCTGCTGAAGAAGAAGAAATTAAAGAATCTTCTGAAGATAAAGAAACAGAAGAAAAGACTGAAAAATGAAGGCAAAAGATTTACGCTCAACATCAAAAGAAGAATTACAGGAAAAATTGCTGGAGCTTAAGAAAGAGCTCATGAAGCTTAATGCTCAGGTGGCTACAGGGACAACACCTAAAAGCCCTGGGCAGATAAAACAGACAAAAAAGAATATTGCAAGGATCAACGCAATATTAGGTAAAAAAATATAGCGAGGATGATATATGGCTGAAATATGTCCGCATTGCGGATTACCCAAAGATTTGTGCGTTTGCGAAACGATAGCAAAAGAGAGCCAGAAGATCGTAGTAAGTTCAGAAAAGAAAAAATTCGGCAAGATAAACACTGTCATAAAAGGCATAAACGAAAAGTCGATAGATATAAAAGGTCTGGCTAAAAAGCTGAAATCAGCTTTTGCTTGCGGAGGAACTTCCAAGGGCGGCATCATAGAACTGCAGGGAGACCACAAGCAGAACGTGAAATATACGCTCATTGAGATGGGTTTTGATCCTGCGATGATCGAAGTTAGATGATCAAAAAATGAAAAACATCATCAGAGACGAACTGATAGGTTCAAGCATAGAGGTCATAGATTCAAAGAACAAAAGCAACATCGGCTTGAAAGGAAAGATAATAGACGAAACGCAAAAGACACTGGTGATAAAGGCAAAGAACACAAAAAAAAGGGTTTTCAAGGACAATATCACTTTCAAGATAAGATATAAAGGAAAAGAACTGGCTGTCAGGGGTTCGCTGCTCACAGGCAGGCCAAAAGAAAGGATAAAAAAACAACCATAAGAAAAAAAATGGCAGACAAAAAACAGAAAAACATCGGAATCAAAGTACCTTTCCCTAAAAATTCCTGTAAGGATCCCTTATGCCCCTTCCATGGAAGGCTGAAGCTAAGAGGAAGGACTTTTGTAGGTACAGTCATAAGAGGCGCTATGCAGAAAACTGCAACCATAGGATGGGAATATCCGTTCTTCCTTCCAAAGTTCGAAAGAAGTGAGACAAGGAAGACAAAGATACACGCCCACAATCCTGAATGTATAGATGCTGACATAGGTGACAAGGTAAAGGTCGCTGAATGCAGGCAGCTTTCAAAGACAAAAAGTTTTGTAATAATACAGAACCTTGGAAAAGAAAAAGGGTTCATAGAAAAACTGGAAGCTGAAGAAGAAGCCCAGGAAGTTATAGACAAGAAAGAGACAAAAGAAGAAGCTGAAGAAAAAGGAGGAAAAGAAGATGAGAGCAGTTAAAGCGTCAGTTTCAAAAAGCCTCCCTATAGGTTCAGTCTTGCCTACATGCGACAACAGCGGAGCCAAGATGCTCAGGATCACAGGCGTAAAGGGTTACAAGACTGTCAAAGGCCAGATAGCCTCAGCAGGAGTAGGTGACATGGTTCTCGCTTCAGTCATAAAGGGAAAGCCTGACATAAGAAAGCAGCAGGTATTCGCAGTCATAGTAAGGCAGAAAAAAGAGTACAAAAGGCCTGACGGAACAAGGATAAAATTCGCAGACAATTCAGCCATGGTACTTAAGGATGAAAAAGGAAATCCTAAAGGGACTATAGTAAAGGGGGCTGTAGCCAAAGAAGCGTGCGAAAGATGGCCAGGTGTTGCAAAGATAGCAAGCATAATAGTTTAAGGTAATAAATATGACATCAACAAAATTTTCAAAGACATGGAAGGAAAGCAGACAGACAAGGAAGCAAAGAAAATATAGGTTTAATGCTCCTCTTCATGTAAAAAACAAGTTCATAGCCTCTCACCTTTCAAAAGAGCTTAAAGAAAAACACAAGAAAAGGTCTATAACTCTAAGAAGAGGGGACAAGATCATTGTCACAAGAGGCCAGTTCAGCAAGAAGACAGGAAAGGTAGATAGGATAGATACAAAAAAAGGAAGGATATTTGTAACAGGGATAGAAAAGACAAAAAAAGACGGCACAAAAGTTGCTATCCCCCTAACGCCTTCAAACCTCATGATAACAGAACTTAACCTTGAGGACAAGAAAAGAAAAGAATCATTAGACAGGAAGTGATATAAATGGGAAGCGTTGTTGAAAAACACTTATCAAGATTGAACTCACCAAAGAGATGGGACATAAAGAAAAAAGGCATAAAATGGGTAACAAGACCTATGCCTGGAGCATATCCTATTGAAGAAGGTATCTCATTGAATGTAGCTGTAAGGGACATTATAGGCTATGCAAAGACAGCCAAGGAAGTAAGGAAAATACTAGATAAAGGTGACCTCCTTGTAAACCAAAAGGAGATAAAAGAACCTAAGCATATAATCGGGCTTATGGATGTTGTCTCATTCCCTAAGATAAAAGAAGATTTTAGGCTATTTTCAGACAAGAAAGGAAAGATAATACTTAAAAAGATAGATTCAAAAGATGCAAAGACAAAGATCTGCAGCATAAAGGGCAAGACAATGATAAAAAAAGGAAATGTCCAGCTGAACCTTAATGACGGAAGGAATGTCCTGACAGAAGACAAAAAATACAATACAAGAGACTCAATAATCCTGGAAATGCCTTCAAACAAGATAAAAGGGCATCTTAAATTTGAGAAAGGGGCTTTGGTCTACCTTACTGCAGGAAATCATGTAGGGGAGATCGGAACAATAGACAGCGTAAAAGAAAACATCCTCATATATAAATACGGCAAAGATCTGCATGAAACGTCCATAAATTATGCATTGGTCGTAGATAAAGATACAGAAAAAACATTATCCAAAAAATGAATCCAATGAGAACAATAAGGATAGAGAAGATAACCCTTAACATAGGTGCAGGCAAGGATCAAGCTAAGCTTGAAAAAGGAATCAAGCTTCTTGAAAGTATAACTGGCATAAAGCCGGTAAAGACAGTCTCAAACAAGAGGATTCCTGCATGGGGTGTGAGACCTGGACTTCCTATAGGTTGCAAGCTAACCCTAAGAGACAAGAAGGCAGCAGAGCTTCTCAAAAGGCTCCTTGATTCAAGGGAAAACACATTGTCAATGAAGCAGTTTGACTCAAACGGAAATGTTTCCTTCGGTATCAGCGAATATATAAACATTCCAGAAGTAAAATATGATCCTGAGATTGGAATAATGGGCCTCGAAGTCTGCATAAGCCTTGAAAGGCCGGGCTTCAGGATAAAAAGAAGGAAGCAGCTTAAGAAAAAGATACCTGCATCTCATAAGATAACAAAAGAGGAAGCAGTAGAGTTCATGAAAAAGAATTTCAACGTAATTATGGGTGAAGAAGAATGACTACATCAAGCCACAAGAAGATGTTTAAACAGCTTAAGAGCAAGCCTCTGAAGCTCAAAAAATATATCAAGCACAATGCTCCAAAAAAGAGGAGCTGCGGAAGAAACCTGAAAACATGCAGCAGATGCGGCAGGGTCCGTGCGCACATAGACAAGTACAATCTTGACCTGTGCAGACAGTGTTTCAGGGAAATCGCGACAAGAATAGGATTTAAAAAATACAACTAGGTGGAAAAATGTTAAACGACCCTTTGGCAAATGCATTGTCAAAAATAAGGAACAGTGAAAAACTTGGAGAGAGCTCCTGCATTATCAGACCTATATCCAACATCATAAAAAGGATCCTTGTGATCATGAACGAAAAAGGCTATATAGGAGAAAATTCAGTAACTGAAGAGGCTAAAGGCGGAAAGATAAATATCAACCTGCTTGGAAAGATAAACAAATGCGGAGCCATCAAGCCGAGGTTCACTGTAAAAGACGGGCAGTTTGAGTTTTTTGAAAAAAGATACCTTCCTGCAAAAGGTTTCGGTATACTCATAGTCTCTACGAATCAGGGAATAATGACCCATGAAGAGGCAAAAGAAAAAAAGATAGGGGGGATCTTACTGGCTTATTGCTACTAGATGATCAAGATGGCAGACCTGTTAAAAGAAGAGCTGGAATTACCTGAAAATATTGAAGCAAAGATAGAAAATAATGCGCTTCATCTAAAAGGACCTAAAGGCGAAACCTCAAGAAAGCTTTTGGCTCCCAGGGTAGATTTCAAGGTAGAAGGCAAAAAAATAATCATAGACCCTATAAAAAATACAAAAAGGGAAAAGAAACTTGTTAAGACATATGCAGCACATATCAAAAATATGATCAAAGGAGTTTCAGAAGGCCACCATTATGCGCTTAAGATATGTTCATCACATTTTCCTATGACAGTAACTATCGAAAACAGCATGCTCTCTGTAAAGAACTATCTTGGGGAGTCTGTTCCAAGACAGCTGCCTCTTAAACAAGGAGTGGATGTAAAAGTAGAGGGAGACAAGATAGATATAGAAAGTCCAGACAAAGAGCTTGCAGGACAGACTGCAGCATCCATAGAAAGAATGTGCTCTCCTGGAAACAAGGACAGAAGGATCTTTCAGGACGGAATATATATTATAGAAAAAACAGGAAAAGAGATATAAGATGACAAAAGAAAAACTAGCCTTGAGAAAGAAGATAAAAAAGAAAAAACCTGATTTTTCCAGGCAGAACTCTGTAAAGAAAAGACTTGGGAAAAAATGGAGAAAGCCTAAAGGTATACAGTCAAAGCTTAGGCTTAATCTAAGAGGATATAATCTTAATGTGTCCCAGGGATACAGGTCTCCTAAAGAAGTAAGAGGCCTTTCTCCTGAAGGGAAGATAATAAGATATGTCTATAACCTTGGTGATCTTAAAAGCATAAAAGAAGAAGAGATAATTGTTATAGCTGGAACTGTCGGCATGAAAAAGAAGGCAGAACTTGTAAAAAAAGCAGGTGAAAAAGGAATTGCTCTGCTTAATGTAAAAGATATAGGATCATATTTGAAGCAAGTCGAAGATATCATGAAAAAAAGATCTGAGAAAAAAGCAAAGATAGAAGAAAAAAGAAAGTCAAAAGATAAGGAAATAGAGAAAGAAAAACCTAAAGAAAAAGAGCTTACAGAAGATGAGAAGATAGAGAAAGAAAAAAAAGAAAAAGATAAGCTCCTAGCTAAGAAAGATATAAAATGAAACTCACACTCCAAAAAAGAATAGCTGCACAGCTTTTGAAATGTGGCATCAACAGGGTAAAGTTTGATTCAGAGAGGCTTGAAGACATAAAAGAAGCCATAACAAAATCAGACATGAAATCCCTTATCTCAGACGATGCTGTGATAAAAGCTCCGGAGACAGGAGCCGCAAGATCAAAAGCAAGGAAAAAGCTTGTGCAAAAGAGAAAGAAAAGGCAGAAAGGACCTGGCTCAAGAAAAGGGAAAAAAACTGCAAGGATGCCTAAGAAGAAATCGTGGATAAACAAGATAAGAATACAAAGAAGATTTTTAAAAGAGCTTAGGGAAAAAGGCATAATCACAAAAACAACATACCATGACCTTTATCTTAAATCTAAGGGTGGATTTTTCAGGAGCAAAAGGCACATCAAACTTTATTTGGATGAACATGATCTGACTAAGAAAAAATGAAAAAGAAAAAAGAAACGATTCAATTCAAAAGGAAAAGAGAAAAAAAGACCAATTATAAGAAAAGGTTAAAGATACTGCTAGCCCAGAAGCCAAGGTTGGTTATAAGACCTTCATTAAAAAACATGACTGCTCAGCTGATAGAATATCATCCAAAAGGAGATATTACTATAATTAGCGCAGATTCAAAAGAGCTTGAAAAGCTTGGATGGAAGTTCAACAAAGGGAATGTCCCTTCAGCATACTTAACAGGCCTTCTTATAGGAAAAAAAGCAAAAGAAAAAAGCATCAAAGAAGCAATATTGGATACAGGACTTTGCAGCCTGACAAAAGGCTCAAGGATATATGCCTGCCTTAAAGGTGCTGTTGATGCTGGCCTCGACATACCATGCTCAGAAGATATCTTCCCTGAAGAATCAAGGATAAAAGGAGAGCATATCTCCAGCTACAGGAAGATAGAAGATTTCAGCAAAGAGTTTGATTCCATAAAAAATAAGATCCTCAAGGTGAAATAGAAATGCCAGAAACAAAGAAAAAATCAGAAGATGAAAAGGCCAAGAGAGGGGCTATTCAGAAAACTAAAAATCGGGATAAGAAAGATATAAAGAAAGGACCGAGAAACAGAGAAAAGAAAGAAGATAGAGAAGAAATGATGGAATCATGGAAGCCTAAGACCACTATAGGAAAGAAGGTAAAAAATAAAGAAGTTAAAGATATAGGCTATGTCCTTGACAACGGAATAAATCTGCTTGAACCTGAGATAACAGACATGTTGCTTCCAGGCCTGGAGACAGACCTGCTGCTTATAGGCCAGTCCAAAGGTAAGTTCGGAGGGGGCCAGAGAAGGGTTTTCAGACAGACACAAAAAAAGACAGCTGAAGGAAACAAGCCTAAGTTCGCAACCCTTGCTGTTGTAGGAAACAAAAACGGCTATGTAGGGATAGGCCATGGAAAAAGCAAGGAGACTGTACCTGCAAGAGAAAAGGCCATGCGAAATGCAAAACTTAACATAATAAAGATCGTAAGAGGCTGCGGATCATGGCAGTGCGGCTGCAAAGAACCACATACTATTCCATATGAAGTTGAAGGCAAATGCGGCTCAGTCATAATAAAGCTTATACCTGCGCCAAAAGGAACAGGCCTTTGTGTAGAGCCAGAGATTGCAAAGATATTAAGTATGGCCGGGATAAAGGATGTATGGAGCAAGACAAAAGGGAAGACAAATACAAAGATGAACTTCATATATGCATGCTTCAAAGCATTGAAAAAACTGATGCAGACAAAAAGAAACCCTGGACAGATAAAAGAGATTGGGATTGTAGAAGGGGGAATAGCATCCAAAGAATCTGAAGAAAATGAATAAAGAAAATACAGAAAAAAAACAGGAACCAGCATCAAAAAAAATGATATCTATAATAAGGGTTAGAGGGAAAAATAAGCTCAGCAAAGAGATAAACAAGACTCTTGATATGCTTAGACTCTATAACAATAATTACTGCGTTATGATATCTCCTACACCAGTTATCAAAGGTATGCTCCAAAAAGTAAAGGACTATGTAACCTGGGGAGAGATAGACGAAAAGACAATGTCTGAACTTATTGAGAAAAGAGGAGAAGAGTTCAAAGGGGCTGAATCTGACAAAAAAGGCAATATAAATTACAAAAGATTTATAGAGATAAAAGGCAAAAAACTGAAACCATTCTTCAGGCTGAATCCTCCTAAAAAAGGATATGGAAGAAAGGGCATAAAAGTCCC
This sequence comes from Candidatus Woesearchaeota archaeon, assembly GCA_014729675.1. Taxonomy (GTDB): domain Archaea; phylum Nanobdellota; class Nanobdellia; order Woesearchaeales; family WJKL01; genus WJJM01. The sequence goes on from WJJM01000060.1 coordinate 15,442, forward strand.
TTTCAAGCTTGGAGGAGCTTTGGGAGACAGAAAAGAGAAGATAAATGATCTCATCAGGAGGATGCTTTGATGGTAACCAACAAAAGAGCAAAGAATTCCAGACAAAGAGGCAGCAAGACTCACGGCTGTGGCTCTATGAAAAAACGTAGAGGTAAAGGTCATAAAGGCGGTGCTGGTATGGCAGGAACAGGAAAAAGAGCAAGCCAGAAAAAACCATCTATCTGGAAAAACAAAAAATACTTTGGAAAGTATGGATTCAAGAAAAAAGGTATAATCGAGAAGATAAAACCTATAAATCTTGATTATTTTGAACAGAAGACTGAAAAGCTTTTTGAGAAGAAAAAGATAGAAAAACAAGGAGATGTTTATGTGATAGACCTGAAAAAACTTGGATATAATAAACTTCTTGGATCAGGCAACATTACAAAGAAGTTAAAGATTACATCACCATCATTTTCAAAAAAAGCAGAGGAAAAGATCAAAAATGCAGGTGGAGAGGTTGTAAAACCTGCTAAGAAAGAAAAGCCTCAAAAAGAACAGAAATCTTCTGATGAAAAAGCAGAAGAAAAACAAAAATAAAATGTCATTATTGGACAACATTCTAAACAACCTCCCTGAAGTGGAAGGTCCAAAGGAAAGGCGACTTTCCTTTAAAGAAAAACTAAAGTGGACAGGAGTTACATTAGTCATATTTTTCACTCTTGGTCTTATTCCCTTATTTGGTCTGGGGGAAAACGCATTAAGCCAGTTTGAATACCTGTCTATGATACTTGGAGCAGAATTCGGATCCATAATCTCTTTGGGGATTGGACCATTGGTAACATCATCCATCGTATTGCAACTTCTTAATGGTTCAGGACTTGTTAAGTTTGATCTTACGAGCCAGGAAGGAAAGAAAAGGTTTCAGGGATTCCAGAAGCTTTTAGGTATATTTTTCATAATATTCGAAGCAATCATCTATGTCTATATGGGTGGATTGTCCCCTGCTGGAGCTTTTGGAGGTGCTGTAACTACAGACATGGCTCTTTTCAGCACATTGCAGATGGTCCTTGTTTTCCAGCTTTTCCTTGGAGGCATATTGATAATGTTCATGGATGAGATTATAAGCAAATGGGGATTCGGCTCAGGAATAAGCCTTTTCATAGCATCAGGGGTTTCAAAACAGATATTTGTAAGAGCTCTTTCACCTTTGCCCTCCCCGACTAACCCCAATATAGCGACAGGAGCTATTCCAGCATTGTTCCAGTCCTTATCAGCCGGAGATCCTATAACAGCAGCACTTATGTTTTCAGCTGTATTTTTTACATTAGTAGTATTTGCTATTGCAGTTTACGGACAGGCTATGAAGATAGAAATTCCTTTGTCCTTCGGAAGGATAAGGGGGCATGGTATAAGATGGCCTTTGAATTTCATATACACTTCAAACATTCCAGTAATATTAATAGCTGCATTGCTGGCAAATATCCAGCTTTGGGCAAGGCTTCTTCAGAACTGGGGCCATCCGATACTTGGAACATTCCAGGGTAACACTCCTGTTTCAGGTCTTGTTGCATGGATATTCTCCCCAAATATAGTAGGCAAGTTTATCAAGGGCAGCCTTACTGGATCAGATATAGCCCATGCCGGAGTGTATCTTTTGATAATGATAGGAGGAGCAGTTGTATTTTCAATATTCTGGGTTCAGACTGCAGGCATGGACGCACGTTCTCAGGCTAAACAGATAATGTCTTCAGGTCTTCAGATACCTGGATTCAGAAGAGATGAACGTGTATTGGAGAGGCTGCTGAACAGATATATCTGGCCTTTGACAGTCATGGGGGCCATAACAGTCGGATTCCTGGCAGCTACAGCTGACCTTACAGGAGCCTTGACAAGAGGTACAGGGATACTGCTTACAGTCATGATAATCTACAGGCTTTATGAAGAGATAGCAAAACAACACATGATGGACATGCATCCTATGATGAGGAAATTTATGGAGTAAAATGGTGGGCTTGACGAACGAAGTAAGGAAACCCACATCGGTTCCAAGGAACGAAACCCTTGTGAAGGTCATGCATCCTATGATGAGGAAATTTATGGAGTAAAGATAAACTTGGACAAAGTGAGAATTCAATTGAGACAAAAACAAACTTTTAAAAGACATAAAATCGTACAAAAACTATAAAAATGGTATTCAGTTCATTGTTAGACCCAGTATTTGGACCATTGCTCAACATTAACCCTTTTTGGGCAATATTGTTGATCTCATTAGTCCTGTCTACGATTATTACTTTTGTGTACAAATGGATGACAAACCAGCATCTGATGAGGACACTTAAGGAAGACATCAAATCTTTTCAGAAGCAGATGAAAGAGCTCAAACATGATCCAAAAAAGGTCATGGAAGTGCAGAAAAGGGCCATGGAGACAAACATGAAATATATGATGCATTCCATGAAGCCCACATTAGTTACATTCATCCCATTGATAATAATAATCGGATGGCTTAGCAGCAATCTTGCATATGCTCCCATAGGGCCTAATAATGAGTTCACAGTAAGCGCAGTATTTGAAGAAGGAACAGAAGGCACTATAGATATCATCGGGACAGACGAGATAGAGCTATTGTCTGAAAATGAACAATCCATCCAGCCATATGAAAAAAAAGGTTTTTTTTCCACTGAAAGAGGTGGAAAGGCTGACTGGAAGCTGAAAGGGCCTACAGGAGAATACCTGCTTGAATTTGAGTATGGAGGGGAAAGATATAAAAAAGAGCTGCTGATAACAAACGAACAGGCATATAAAGAGCCTGAAAAAGGGATAGAAAACAGCAAATTAAAAATGTTAAAGATAAATAACGAAAAACTAAAGCCTTTGAATCTCTTCGGATGGGAGATAGGATGGCTTGGAACATACATAATATTTTCGATAATATTCAGCATGTCTTTAAGAAAGCTGCTGAAATTGCATTGACGGAGAAAAGATAAAATGGTAGGACAAAAATCAAAAGGAAAACAGAAGATCCAGGGAGAAGGAAGATACGGCAGATATAAGAGCAAGAAATCTTACAGAATGGTGTTTGTAAAGACTCCTGGGGGAAGGACAACAACACATTATAAGAAGAAGAAACCTTCTGCTGCTAAATGCGCTTCATGTGGTGCAAAACTTTCAGGGATCTCAAGAGAAAGGCCTTATAAGATGCAGAACATGCCAAAATCATCTAAAAAGGCAGAGAGGCCGTTTGGAGGATACTATTGCAGCAAGTGCGCAAGGAAAGAGATAAAGAAGGAGGCAAGAAAATGATTGAAGTAGGAAGATTGTGCATAAAGACAGCAGGAAGAGACTCCAGAAGGAAATGCGTAATAGTTGAGATACTTGATGATAACTTTGTTACTATAGATGGAGACGTAAGAAGGAAAAAGTGCAATATAAAACACCTTGAACCTTTGAAAGACACTATAAAGATAAAAAAAGGAGCTGACCATAAAAACATCATTTCTGAATTCAAAAAGCTGGGCATAGAGATAAAAGAGAAAAAATCCAAAGAATCCAAAGAAAGGCCTAAGAAGGAAAAGCAGAAGAAGGAAAAACCAGAAAAAAAGATCCAGAAAGAGAAAAAAAAGAAAGACTCTGAAGAAAAAGGTCTTGCAGAAAAGCTTGAAAAAGACAAAGCTAAGAAATGATGGCATGGAAGCAATTTGACCTTATAGAGCCTGCGATAGAAAAGACAAAAAAACTTGTTCTTCCTTTTGATATAAGGCTGTGGATAAAACTGGCTATAGTTTTTATACTCGCGGGAGGGATGCAGCAGGGCCTGAATTTTTCAAATGTATTTAGGATCTTTTCTGAAGCTGCTGAAAACGGCAAACATCTTCTTGATGCTATATCCCAAAATCTTTTGATCATAATTGTTGTTGCAGCGATAGTAATCCCTTTTGCCCTGTTGCTACAATATATCTGTTCAGTATTCAGGTTTATCTATCTGGATTTTTTAAACACAAAAGGCACAAGTATCAAAAAAAGTTTTAGAAAGATAAAAAAGATAGGATCCTCATATTTTCTCTTTAATGTTGTTATAAGTATCATTTTAACTCCTTTGTTCTTATGGCTGTTTTATAATATCATGGTATCTTTGGCATCTGGTGATTTTAGTTTCTGGTTTTTTATTGATATTGGCCTGATAGCCATACTTGGTTTGGTATTCGCATTGTTTTATTTCATAGTCAATCATTTCATGACTATGCATATGTATCTTAATGGCTCAAAAGCAATGAAAAGCCTAAAGATTGTGTTAAAAAAGATAAGAGCAGATATTGTAGAGTTCCTTAAGTTCTGGCTTGTTAAGATGGCTATCAACATAGTTTTGAGTATCTTCTCTTTGATTGTATTCCTTGCTGTCCTGATGGTTTTCTTGCTGCTCGGGGCTATAATCACGCTTATGGTTTATCTAATATCTCTTATCATAGGTTCAAATGCTTTGATCATTGCTATCCTTATCCCTCTGATCATATTGTTCTTGGTATTATTTGTACTGGCTATCGCAACAGCTACTATCCCTCTGAATATAGCTGCATGGTATTGGGTAATCGATTATATGAGGTTCTTTCTTAGAAAAAGATAATACTATTTTTTTATAGTTTCAAGCAAGTCAGTAAGATTAAGCTCAAAGCCGCAGACAGGCATATTCAGATCAAAGTTATTTAGAACTTTAGGGTTCAACTCCCCTATATGTGCTACTTTCTTTCCATCCACGATAACTCTCCCAACTCTTCCATGGATAAAACTTCTGTGTTCTGTTTCTTCTATACTATAGTTTATCCCGAATGACCTCATTACAAAGTCCATAAGCTGCTTGGCTTCAGTATAATCAGCTTCTGCATGTGCTGAAACAGCAGCTATCCTGTGATAATCAGATATCTTGCCTTTCTTATTCACTGAGACAAGACCTTCCTCAAATATCTTCTGTGGGTACTCAACATTCTTGTTTTTTGAAAGTACATCCATGAGGATAGGCATTATCCAGCTCCTTATCACAGAATATCTTTCAGAAACATACTCCTTAAGTTCCACAAGCCCATATTCCTCAGTGTTCATCTTCTGAAAAAGTATCTCCTTGCTTGATAATATAGCAGACATTACCTCCTGATACCCTGCTCCAGATATAAGCTCCCTCACCTTGTCTGCAAATTCTATTATAGGGAATGTCTCCCCCCGGGTATAGTTTTCCATATGCCTAAGCTCTATATTGTCATACCCATATGATATCGCTATGTCTTCTATAACATCTACAGGGTGCAATATATCCCTCCTGTAATCCGGAATCTTCACATAACCATTCTCATAGCTGTACTGCATCTTCTCCAGAAGATCCTTCATATCTTTCTCCTTTAAGGCAAGGCCTGTTAACTCTCTTACCTGGCTCAGGGAAACCTTAACAGACTCGTTAAACATGAAAGGGGTTATGATGTCATCCTGCTTCTTATCAGGATATTTTATGTCTACAGATTCTATCCTGAATCCTCTTTCATAAAAAGCCTGCGCAAATATATTTGCAGCCAAAAGCACAGAGTCAAGATCCTCTCCTGTAGCTTCAAAGAAAAGGTTTTCATCCCCTATGTCTATCTTCCCTGAATAGTTTGAATTTATGATAGGGGGAAAGCTTAACACATTATCATCAGCGTCTATGAGTATAGGATATTTTTGCATCCCCTTTAGTATCCATGAATATTCCTTTCCTGTCGGATGGTCATCCAATATCTCCTGCTGGGTCATCTCCTTTCTAAACTCCAAAGGTGTGAACTTTATGCTTTCTGGATCAGTTGCTTTGTACGATAATGGGAAATTTATCTTATCATAGTTGTATACCCCTATCGCTACTTTCTTTCTTTTCCTCCCATATCCTGCACAGAATTTCTCCTGCAGATCTATCATCTGTTTTATAGAATAGTCATCTACTTTGCACCCTTTGGCAACAAAAGCAGCGATATATGGTCTAACGTTCTTCACAGACTTGTCTACATTCAACAGATGCTCAGATTTCTTGAATATCTCTATCTCTGGGATGCCTTTCTGTTTTCCTGTCAACCCTTTCAAAAGTCTTGCAACACCTTCAACACTCCAAAGATAAGGAAGGTTTGTATCCCCAAATCCCACAGTTATCTCGTCAGTCCCCTCATCATAGATCTCAAACTCTCCTTTTCCATACTCAAGAAGCTTCGCTAACTCTTTTATTGGAATCTTCTTTCCCACCAATTTGCACATATCCTTGTATGAAAATGTTATTGTTGGCATTATAGGTTCACCTTTGATTCCCTTAACTTCTTAAGATCATGGCTGAAAAGGTTTCTTATATCTTTTATCCCAAGCTTGAACATCGCTATCCTGTCTATGCCCATGCCCCATGCTATAACAGGAACATTCACTCCAAGAGGCCTGGTGAGTTCTGGCCTGAATATCCCTGCTCCCCCCAGCTCTATCCATCCAAGATCAGGGTGTTTTGCAAACAACTCTACACTTGGCTCTGTAAAAGGAAAATAAGCAGGAACAAGCTTTATCTCATCTGTATCTGCAAATTCCTTTGCAAACATCTGCAGCAATCCAAAAAGATGCCTGATGTCAAGACCTTCCTCTACGACGATCCCTTCCACTTGATTAAAGTCCGGAAGATGCGTCGCATCTATAACATCATATCTAAAGCATCTTGCCATAGCAAAATATTTTGAAGGTATTTCTAGGTCTTTTGAAGCCAGCATCCTTGCTGAGCATGCTGTTCCCTGTGTTCTTAGAAGGTTTCGTTTTGTCCTTAAAGTATCAAACTTATAGCCCCATCCTTTGGATCCGGTCCCTCCCCCGTTTTCATGTGCTGCCTTAACTTTCTTGATTATCTTTTCATCTATGTCAGCAAATTCAGGATCTTTTACATAATATGCTTCATGTATATCTCTTGCTGAATGGAACTGCGGCATGAACAATGCATCCATATCCCAAAAATCGCTTTCAACTATAGGGCCGTCCATCTCCTTGAATCCAAGAGACATAAATTTTCTCCTTACTTCGTCCAGAAACTGCCTGTAGTTCTGCTTCTTTCCATATGCTTTCTTTGGAACATTTATACTGACATCAAATCTTCTGAATTTCTTGTCTTTCCATGATCCTTCCTTGAGCATCTCAGGAGTAAGCCTTTCTTCCACATCTGCCACTATGTCTGCCTTTGCCAGTCCCTTGCCGACATCTGTCAGATTGATTGTCCTTGTCTTCACCAGCTTTTTCCTCAGAAGCCCTTTTCTTGAATCAAGGTTCTCAAAAGCCTGCCTTTCTTCCTCTTTTAGTTCCCTAACTATAACAGGAAATTCCTTTTTTAAAAAATCCTCTTCCAGACTTGGCTTCTTAAGCAGCTTTTTCCCCATAGGAGTTATGCTGAAGCTTAATTTTCCATCCTTCTTGTTTATCAGTATGGCTGCTTTTTTTTTCAAAGAACCTATACAGACATTTATCTCTTCTTTCTCTAGTCCCAGATGGTCAACTTCCTTTTCAGAATCTTTTATAGCTTCCAAAAATTTTCTTTCTGGCAGGCCTTCTTTCTTATACTTTTCCCCATTAGAATCAAGCTCTGCAACTTCCTGAAGAGTCTCATCTATAGATACTGCCTTTTTGTTGGAAAGCCACTGCAGTGCTCTCATAACTTCAACTTCTTTCATACCTGACTTTTCTACAAGCTTCATGAAAAGCATCCCATCCTCTAGATAAGGCAAAATTTTCCTCTCTAAAGGGTGCAGTCCTTCGGCAGCTTTCTTTATTTCCATGTGTATCAAAGAAAAATCATGCGTTTAAATAATTTACTATATAAAAAAGAAAAATATGATCAAGCCTTATTTAGCAGGCTTCATCTTGTTCCATGCAACATCAAACATGTTGTTCAGTGCAGATGCAAAGAATGGAGTCTTTACCCATATCCCTACATCATAGGTTGGATGCACCTTCTTGTCATCCAGCACCATAAATACTACTTCCTGATCATCTACCACGCAGAACCTTGCATTAAGGTTATTTGTATGCCTGACATCAGCGACAGAGGACACTTCCTTTAATGCATCTTTGCTTTCCTTGGTAATGGGTGCAGCTATCTTTACGTTTACTCCTTTTTTCTTGAGCTTTTCAAAGACAGGCTTAAGGCCTTCTACTTTCCTTATGAAGCCCTGGCTTGTAGTGGCAAGATTTACACTCTTCTCAGCATTCTTGATCGTAAGTTCCAGATGGTTGTAAAGGTTATGCCTTCCTCTTAAGCTTCCTGAAAGCTCTGTAGGGTCAACAAGATCTATTCCCTGGGAGTGAAGCGAATTAAGCTCATCTATAAGTTCGGTGCTTTTAAGATCTTCAAGCCTCTTGACCTTATCTTCTGCATCCTGCCTCATGTTTTTCTTGACACGCTCTACAACTTCAGAAGGAGGCACTGCAATGTACTTTATAGGCTTCCCAAGTTTCATTACTACAAAACCTTTTTTCTCAAGGCTTTCAAGAACATCGTAGCTTCTGCTCCTCGGAACATTCGCAATATCTGAAAGCTCTCCTGCTGTTGAGACACCTCTGCTCAACAGACCAGCCCATATCTTTACCTCGTATAAATTCAAAGAAAAATACCTTCTCAGTTTGCTTAAAAATTCTTCTTTAACGATCATTTATAACCCCCCTCTTTTTGTATTTTTTTAAGTAAAACTTATAACAATTGGTTAATAGCAACTACTATTAATATGTTATGTTTTTTAACTGCGCTCCAGGTGTACTTGTTATTTTTGAATAACAAATACTGCCTAAAGGTTTTAATCTCTATAGAGTTATAAAACCTTTCCACTATATAAATGTTTATATTCTAAAACATCAGATTTAAATAAAAGGAAAGTTTTACTCTTGAAATGCCTCAGTTAAATTTTAACAGGACAAAAAAGATAATAGACAAGTACAAACTTCCTTTTGCAAGATCTTTTCTTATCAAGTCTTCAGAAGAAGCAGTCAAAAGATCAAAAGAGCTGGGCTTTCCTGTAGCTATGAAAATCTCTTCTCCTGACATCATACACAAGTCTGATGCAGGCTGCGTGGCTGCAGAGATAAAAGATGAGGATCATGCAAAAAAAGCATATGAAGACATAATAAAAAATGCAAAGAAGAAAAAGGCAAAGATAGAAGGCGTGATAGTCCAGAAAAATATTTCCGGAGTAGAGGCCATCATAGGCATGAAATCAGACCCTCAGTTCGGTCCAGTGATCCTATTTGGCATGGGCGGCATATTTGTAGAAATATTTGAGGACATTTCTTTAAGAATAGCTCCTATAGACAAGAAGATAGCAGAAGAGATGATAGATGAAATAAGGTCTTCAGATATATTAAAAGGAGCGAGAGGCAGAGAACCTGTCAACATAAAATCATTGAAAGATATATTGGTTAAGATATCAAATCTTTCCATGGAAAACAAAAAGCTGGAATCTATAGATCTTAACCCTGTAATTGTAGATAAAAAGACTGCAAAGATAGTGGATGCGAGGATGATGGAATATGAAAAATAATCTTGAGAAGCTGTTCAAACCAAAGTCTGTAGCTGTTATCGGAGCTTCAAGGGATCCTGATTCAGTGGGTCATGGCATACTGAAAAATCTTGTAAGGGGCTGTGTATTCCAGGCAGAATTCTGCAGGCCTTTCAAAGGGAGGATATATGCAGTAAATCCAAAAGCTAGTTCGATATTGAACACACGGTCTTTCCCCAGTATCAAAGATATTGAAGAAGATTTAGATCTGGCAGTGATAGCGGTGCCTGCTAAGATAGTCTCCTCTGTGATGAAAGATTGTGCAGAAAAGAAAGTAAAAGCTATCATCTTGATATCTGCAGGATTTGCAGAACTTGGAGAGAAAGGAAAAAAGCTCCAGGATGAAATAACATCAATAGCTGAAAAAGCCAATATCTCTCTTGTAGGCCCTAATTGCCTTGGCATAATCAGACCATCTGCAAACCTTAATGCGTCCTTTGCTCCGTCCATGCCTCCTGAAGGAAATATCGCATTCGTCTCCCAGTCAGGGGCCATAGCAGATTCTATAATAGACTGGGCCATCGAAAACAGATATGGATTTTCAAACTTGATAAGCTATGGTAACAAGGCAATGCTTGATGAGACTGATTTCCTGGAATGGCTTGACAAAGACGAGAAGACAAAAACAGTTGCACTTTATATAGAAGGTATGAAAGACGGAAGAAAGTTTATGGAAGCTGCTAAAAAAGTAAGCATGAAGAAACCGATAGTTGCATTAAAATCAGGTATGACTGAGAAAGGTGCAAAAGCTGCATCCTCTCACACAGGATCTTTGGCTGGAAGCTATAATGTATACAAGGCTGCATTTAAGCAAAGCGGTGTTTTCCTTGCTTCCACTATAGAAGAGCTTTTTGATATCTCCAAAGCACTGGCAAACCAGCCTCCTGCAAAAAAGAACAGCATAGCTATAATCACAAACGGGGGAGGCTGCGGAGTGTTATGTGCAGACTATTGTTCAAAGCTAGGGGTAAACCTTCCTGATCTGAAAGATTCCACTATAAAAAAACTGGACAAGACAAAAAAGATGCATCCTGCATATTCAAAGAGCAACCCCTTGGATATAATAGGGGATGCTTTGCCTGAAACTTACGAGGCTGCAGTCAATACTCTGCTTCAGGAGGATTACATCTCCGGTCTGATAGTTATACAAACTCTGCAGACAATGACCAATCCAGAGAAAAATGCAATGATCCTTATAGAAGCAAGAAAAAAGTTTCCAGACAAGCCAATAATCTGTACATACATGGGTGGAAAGTTCAGCAGAAAAAGCATCTTCATGCTGGAAGCGCATAAAATCCCTGATTATAATGATGTAAGCAAGGCAGCAAAAGCAATGAAAGCCTTGATAGAAAGGAATGAACAATTGAAGAAGTGACTGATTCTAATTTTTTGATGGCTTTTTTCGCAGGGAGGGAAAAATTATGAAATAATACTCTAAGAGAAGAATATCTGGCTGTTATGAAGCAACAATATAGTTATCTAACTCCCAGCTTAGAAAAATAGAATATCAATACTCTAACTTGTACCTCAAAATAGCGCCAATCCCTCCGAGACCATCTAATTTCTTTCCAGAATCATGCTCAGAGCTTATTATGTGCACTTCTCCTTTCATATCATCGACAAGCTTCATCACATTGTCAACCTGGCTGTATTTCTCTTTCTCTCTCATCTCAGAAATATAGCCGTCACTTATCAGCAGCATCTTGACAGCCCCTGAATTTGCAGCTTGCTCAACTTCTTTTATTCCATATGCTGCTTTCTCATCTTTGGCTATCTCCTGCATAAGCTGCTCTACAATCTTTACTTCTTTTGATATTCTGTCTTTCTTAAGTACTTCTCTGACCTCATTTCTTTTAAGAACTTCATTTATAGCTCCCTCGTCCACACTGCTGCAGCTGGCTTCAGTTATCTTATTTTTTAAGTTTGTATCTTCTATATGCTTCATAAGCTCCTCTTTCCAGAATGCAGGGCTTGCGATAATCACATTTTCAATCCTGTATCTTTTCACATACTCTTCTATGAGCTTTATGGTCTCTTCATAAAATCCTCCTTTAGCGACAACATTGTCATCTTTTTTCTGCACATCCCCTTTTAGCCTGTTAAGTACATCATAGCCTTTTTTCCTGCTCAATGCAAACAACGCCTCTTCCCTGTCCAATATACATATAAGGATGTCAGGCTGTTTTGCAGCTGCTGCTTCCTTCAGCTTTTCCAGCTGGTATTTTAGCCATCTTTCTTTTTTGATAGTGATGATGCTGTTCTCATCTATATTAAATGTGTGGTGTGCTCCCCTTGGAAGGTCTTCAGGCCCGTCTTTGATTATCCCTGAAAGCCTTAGAATGTCATCTTTAAACTCAATCTTTTCCAACTCTATCTCAAGAAAAACTTTCTTTTTTGATATCCTTGTTTTTCTTTCGTCTTCTCCTCCCATCTTTATCTTTCTTACAGTGCTGCCCCTAATTAAATCTCCTGGATCTGCTATATGGCTCAGATACCACAGATCATCCAGGGTTTCTGTTTTTACCTTATATTCTCCTTTCTTGGGGTCTTTAGACAGTATTCTCATCTTATCTCAAAAAAAATTAGAGAAACATTTATATATAAAGTTATTTATTTCATAGATAGTAAGAGGTGTTTTATATATGAGAAAAAAATCCCAGGCATCAGGAGCATCAGCAGCTACATTAGTTGCTATAATAGCAGGTCTTATCGTTCTTTACGTCTTGTTTATCCCCCCTTCAGAAAGAGAGGCTATCCTTGAAGATGGAGATGACAGTAATGGTGATTCTGATGATGATGGAGAAAACATTTCAATATTGCTCGAAACTCCCGGAAGACTTGAGCCACAGGGAATAGATCAGGTAGAACATAACATACCATCCATGAACCTTAGGATTCAGGAAGAGGCATCTGTACTGAAAACAAGAGAGAATCTTGATGTAAGAAGAGCATTGTTTAGAGATGAAAAAGAAAATGTTTCATTCCAGATCTCAAACTTAGAGGATACAGAAGATGTTCTTCTGAGCTTTACAGTAGATTCAAAACAAGGGTCAGGCAACCTTATGATCAACCTGAACGGACAGGAGGTATATGATAATGAGATTGCAGCCACAAACATACCCCCTATATCTTTAGAAGGATACCTGCAGGAAAACAATGATCTTGAATTTTCAGTCTCTTCTCCGGGAGCATTATTTTGGAGGACAAATAAGTATGCTCTTGAAGATGTAAAGATAACTGCAAACATAATACAAAGAGAAGCCCAGGAAAGCAGATCAACGTTTATTGTAAAAGAATTTGAAAAAGATAATGCTGAAAGGGTAAAAATAAAGTTTGTGCCTTTATGTGAGCAGGAAATAGTAAAAAAGCTCAATGTCTGGCTGAATAATTACCAGCTTTATTCTGCTGTTCCAGAATGCAGGCTTTCTGTGAATCTTGAAGCATCACCTGACTATCTTGTGGAAGGTGAAAACACATTAAGGTTCAAGACTGAAGGTGGATACTATACTATAGAGCAGATAAGGGTGCTGACAGACCTCAAAGAGATAGAGTATCCGATATATTATTTCCAGCTTGACAGCGATGAATATTCAGACATAGCAGATAAGGAAAAAGACATCTGGATTAAGATAAGGTTTGCAGAAGCCGACTCTGAAAAAGAAGGAAAAGTCATAATAAACGGAAACAAGCAGCACATAATGCAGGAAGAAATAAGTTACACATTGGATATTTCAGAATTTGTAGAGCAAGGCAACAATGCAGTGAAGATAGAGCCCGAAGAGACTATGGACATTGCTCAGCTTGAAGTTGTCCTGGAAGAATAGATGAGTAGATAGAAAGAGGTGGATGGTTGTATTTCTCTAATCTAAGATGGGATGGAAAGAACAAATATTAAAAAAAGGGATAAAGGCTGCACAGAAAACCGATAAAACTGCAGATACTTACACTTCCAACTTAAAAAAAACTGCAATAGCTGGAAAAAACGCAGCAGCATGGACTGGAAAAAAGATAGGGAAAGGAACTATAGCAGCGGGCACTGCTGGCTTTGGCATGGGCGCAGCAGCACTAGGAAAAGGAACAGAAAAAATAAAAAAGGTTTTTCCTCAGCATGAGTTTGACTGGCTTGTTATCGGAGGAGCAGTGCTCCATCTTATCAACTGGCTTTTCTTTAACTTTGAATATAACCCATTGTACCAGCTTTTTAATCTTGTGTTCATGCTTTATGTTGGATTTGCTGTATTCAAATGGCAGCGAAATCCCAAATATATATTTCCTGTACTTTTGACATTTTTCTTAGAAGCAGGATTGATAGGTGTATTAGGATCTCAATTTCCTTTTTTAGTAGAGAATAGTATAACCCAGTACTTCTTCATGAGAGTTCTTTGGCCTTATTGGCTTCTTCTTGGGTTGATATACGGAGAAAAAGAAGTCAGCGAGCCTTCTCATATAACTAACATGGGTCTGGCTGCGTTTATAATTTTCTGGCTTATAACAGGGGGCATGATTGGCATACTGGGAGACTTGCCAGAGCATTTTGATGTTTTTCAGGAGCAGAAGTTTGTTGCGCAGGAAGAAGCAGAAAAAGGGGTCATCTCCCAGTTCAAGGAAACTTGGCATTTGTTTGCAGACAGGATAGCATGCGCTTCACAGATGGGTACTGGAAATTATGAGAATTGCATGGAGAAAAGATTGTATGGAAGACATCCTGAACTCGCCAAAGAAGCTGCAGCAGGAGTAATAGATAATTCTATGGAATTTGTGGATGTAAACATCCAGCCAGCAGGTACGACAGATTTTGCACCTCCAAAGGACATCAGTGTAAGGGCATATATGAAGATCAGCAACCCAGAACTTGGATTTGACATAAAATCAATCTCCTGTCATTTTGAGAAAGGAGCCAGAGGAAGCGAGACTGTTGTTCAGGGCACTGTCTCTCCTTCATCTGTCACAGCAAACAACTATATAACCTGCTCTCCTAAGAAAGCTCTTAGCAAAGGAACATGGAGGGCAGTGTTTGAGGCAGATATAGACAGGCTTGAATCTTCTTCAGAAATTAAGCTGTACTTTGTGTCCATACCCGAGGAAGAATACTTTAATATAATAAATCCTGAAGTCAAAGATATTTCCTATCGTTCTAAGATAGAGAACTTAAAAGATTATGAAGGAGGGAAATGGAGGGATCTTGTAGATGGTGTACTCATAGAGGGAAAAGTTCAGTCAACTTCTTCCCCTGGATTCATGACAACAAAGATAGGTCCGCCATTAGTAGGAGGAAAAATAGTCACCCTTCCGATATATAATATCCATGAAGAGGACAGGTTCTACCTTGTTGTTAATGTAGAAAACCTAAGAGATGGCTCGATAAATGATATCTATAATCTTGAATTCCATTTTCCTGACGGCATGAGCTATCAGTGCAGCGATACAAGCAATGATTATCTTTCTGATCTTGTAGAGAGCCAGATAAGCGAACTCAAGAAGATAAAAGACGTCCTTCCAGAGATAGCAGAATGCACTTTAACAGTAAACAATATCAACACCTTCCTGCTTAATGTAAATGTTCCCGAACTAAAAAGATTCAGAGTAGATTTAAATTATGAATATAAAGTAAAAGAAGAGATAGATATAAATATTAGAGAGGGTTATTCAGATGAAGCATGAACTCATGATAGTGATTATAGTGATTATAGTGATGACCGGCTGTGCAAAGACAGATACTCCCCAAAAAGAGCCAGAGCTTATCGAATATCATACAGGCTCCTCGGGCCTGGAGATGAAGTTTCTTGATCAGTCTCCTCCAGAGGAGGTATGGGAGTTAAGCAAATTCCCTATAAGTATAAAGATAGAGAACAAAGGGGCTTATGATGTTGATGATGGGATATTGTACATAAACTATGACCAACAAACACTTCAATTATCTAACAACCTCATAGAGCTCCAAAGACCATTGCACGGCAAAAGCCAGTTCTATCCTGAAGGAGAAAGACAGATAATAGATATTTCTGCAGACCATTTCAAAAGCCTTCAAAAAAGGGAAAAGTCTGACAAGACAGTGATAAGCGCAAACTTATGCTATACTTATACAACAGAGGCCACTGCAGAACTTTGCATCAACCCGGCAAGATTCACCCATACAGAAGTAGAGCAAGGGATCTGCGACCCCAGCAAATCCATAAGCCTGGGCAGCCAGGGAGCCCCTGTAGCTGTAACATCTATAGAGCAGCATACTGTTCCAAGGGAATATGGAGAATTTGGGATAAAGTTCAAGATAGATATAGAAAATGTTGGAAAGGGAGAAGTAAGAAAAAATACAGCATACTATAAAGAATGCAATATAGGGATCTCCCAGCCTTTGGTTGAAAAAGAAAAAGGGGTTATCCAGATAGACGAGATAGCCTTTTCTGATTACAGTACCTCAGATGATGCATTCAACAAGATAGCGTGTAGGCCTAATGAAGAAGAGATAAAGCTAGAAGATGGAAAAGCTTCTATATTATGCACAGCTATACTTGAAAAAGAAAGGGGCTCTTATACGACTCCGCTTTCAGTAAGATTAAGCTATGGTTATGTATCTTCAGAAAGCGAGTCTGTAAAGATAAAGAAGTTTGAATAGGCCTTTTGATTAACCAAAAAGCTTAAATAAGGTAAAAATAAAGTATTTTTAAAAATGAAAAAAAAGGGCAGCTTGGTAGTTTTTTCTGTAATTCTGATACTTTTATTTTTAACAGCATGTCAAAGACAGCCCTCTCCAGAAGCTGAAGACGGTTCCAGAAATGTCTATTATGGAACAGAAGGCCTGGACATGGAGTTTGAAAACGACCTTCCCCCTTCAAAGATATATGATGAATCTTCATTGAACATACTCCTTAATTTAAGGAACAAAGGAACCCATGATCTTTCTGGAGCAAACTGCAGGCTTTATCTTTCTGGTTATGATCAGAACATAATAAGGGGCATAGACCGTGACAAAGAATGCGGACAGCTTGAACCGAAAAGTACATTTAATCCAGAAGGAGGATATGCAACCCAGGAATTCAATTCAGATATTGTTTCACTTCCAGATTACATGGATTCCATAGACCAGACATTTCTGCTTACTTCCTGTTATGAATATGAAACTGCAGCGTCTCCTGTCGTCTGTATAGATCCTAGATTGTATGAGATAACGCCTACAGAAAGAGTATGTGATGTAAGGGATGTTTCTCTTGGAGGGGGGCAGGGAGCACCGGTAGCTGTAACAAATGTTGGAGTTACTATGGCTGGAAAGAACAGGGTAGCTTTCAAGATAAAAGTTTCCAATGTAGGAGGAGGAACTCCTTTCTATTACGGCCAGAGCATATTCAATTGTCCTACAAACCTTCTTCCAGAAGATTATAATATCATAGCTTATGATGTTGATATGTCTGGAGCAAGCAGGATAAAATGCTCTCCTACTATGGGTGGAGGCCAGCAGGTAAAACTGAACAATGGCCAGGGAACCATCTACTGCACTTTTAATATTGCAGGAGACTCAGCATATACGACCCCATTAAGGATAACATTATACTATAATTACATGGATTCGATATCAGAAGATGTCGAAATAATAAAAACACCTGAATGAACTTAAAGACAACTGGGACTGTAAGGATCCCATCAAAGGAGGAATAAAAAAATGAGACTTTCAAGATATATTTTAGGATTTGTATTGTTAAGCGCACTGTTCATCACCGGATGTGGTGAAGATGGAGAAACGACAACAGCAGAATCTCCCTATACTGGAGGGAATAAAGGCATTGTAGCAGAATTTGAACCATTTGGAATAGTAGAAGATGGGGTATATACTATCTACAGAGATGAAACTTTCCCTATCCAGATACTCCTAAAAAACAAGGGAGAAGAAGATATCTCTCCAGGAGATATTGAAGTAGAATTAAAAGGTATCTTTCTTGGAGATTTTTCAGGTATAACTGCAGAAGAACTCTCCAATGATGACGAAGTTGAGGGAATCTCAGATGTTAACCCTGATGGAGGGGAGGAGATAATAAACTTTGGCTCTGATGTGCAGTACACTCCTGAGATAAAAGGGGACTTTGTTCCTCTGGATATCTTGGCTACATATACATACAGATACAAGACCAAAACTTCTGTTCCAAAGGCCTGCTTTGTAGAGGATTTCAGGGACACTGACTTCTGCGATGTTGATGAGAAAAAGACAGCATATTCTTCAGCAGCTCCTATCCAGGTTGAATCAGTGACAGAACAACCAGCAGGAGCAGGACGAGTAAGTCTTGCTTTTGATATAACTAATGTAGGGGGAGGCTCTGCAACCCTGCCAGGAGAAGAGTTCAACACAAGATACGATCAGATAAGCTATAAGATAGTACCTTCTACAGAAGCAGACAGATGGGAATGTACTGCAGCTGGAAGAGAAGACTCTGCAAGGTTCTCAGGAGGAGAAGCAAGAATCATATGTAAGCTGGAAGAGTCTCTTGAAGAGGGGGACAAATATACAAAAGAGATCGTCCTTGAGATAGACTATGACTATAGAGATGTTATTCAGGAATCTCTAAGAGTGAGAAGTGTAGTTGAATAAAGATTTCTTTTTTTATTTCTTTATCATTACAAACTGAGCCAGCAAAGCCTCTAACTGTACATATTCATCAGAACCTTCTGTCATCCTAAACTCTATCTCTCCGCATTTATCTATAAGAGCCACTTTTTCTCTGCCGCCTATGTCCAGTTCCCATATCTCTTTTTGTATCTGCTTCACCATGTCAAGCCCACTAAGGCTGTAGGCAAGCATTATATCCAGAAGCTTGTTCCTTGCATCTTCAAATTTATTGTCAAGTGCAAGCTGCAAAACTTCTTTCAGCTCTTTTGGTTTTGCTACAGAAGCCATGGAAAATATAAGCTCAGGTGTTATCTCATTGTTCTCAGCTATTGCTGCACAGCTCTGTAGTATGTTCAATACCCTTCTCATATCCCCTTCAGAGATGATATATAATGCATCTATGCATCTCTCATCATCAGTAAAATTAAATCCCTTATCAGGAAGCCCTTTCAGAAAACTCTCTACCTCCTCTTTAGCCAGAGGCATGAACCTGAATACTGCGCATCTTGACTGTATCGGATCTATGATCTTTGATGAATAGTTGCAGGATAATATAAAACGAGTTGTCTGGGTATAATTCTCCATAGTCCTCCTTAATGCCTGCTGCGCCTCTCTTGTCAAGGCATCACATTCGTCCAGATATATGAGCTTAAAAGGCACATCGCCTATAGCTCTTGTCCTTGCAAAGTCTTTTACCTTATGCCTTATTATGTCTATGCCTCTTTCATCTGAAGCATTTAACTCAAGAAAATTGTCTCTCCATCCATCTCCAAACAGCTGTCTTGCTGTGACCAATGCCAGAGTAGTCTTTCCAACTCCTGCAGGCCCTGCAAACATTAGATGAGGCATGTTTTTCTTTTCTACAAAAGAACTTACTTTTTTTACTATCTCTTTCTGGCCTTTTACTTCTGAAAAACTTTTTGGCCTGTATTTCTCAGTCCAGATAGCATACTCTTGTTTCATATTTCCTCTATGTTTAATAAAAAAAGAATAAGGCTATAAATAAAAAACTTTCTAAACAATGTCTTCCTCACTTACAACCATGAAATCTCCGATAGCTATAACAGCAGAGAAGGGGATAAGAATGTTTCCTTCCTTGTCTTTCTCAAGTTCCAGCTTCTCTATATAACCTGTCGGGCTTGATAGCAATAAGTGGATAAGCTCTCCGCTTCTTGTCTCGAATATGATATCTCCTACTTCTCCAAACCTTTTACCGGATTTGCTTACAACTGTCTTTCCAAGCAGCTGTTTTGAATATTTTTTGTCTTCTTCAGCCATTTTTAAGGACCCCTCGTTTTGTTAATTTTAAAGTGATAATAAATATTGAATATTTAAGTAATATTTAAACCTTTTCATTTATTCTTCAGTTGATTTAGCCTGAATTTCAGGAGTTTTTCATCAAAGCATTGCTCTCTTAATCCGCATTTCATGCATTTGTTCTTGTTGCATTCTATCTCCGGAATCTCCCTGCTGTTTACCAGTGCCCTCACCTTTTCTTTCAGCTCTTTTATCTCTTCCCTGAAAAAAGGATTGATATCTATATGCACTTTCTCATCGTTGTCAAGGTAATGGATGAACCCTTCTTTTATCTCCTTTCCATAATATTCTTCCATCAGCAGAGCATATGCTCCTAATTGTATCCTATGTCCTGGCCATGCTCCTTCTCTTGGGGCTTTGCCTGTCTTTAGCTCCACTGGCACGAATCCCTCTGGATACTCTTCAATCCTATCGACAATGCCTCTTATGCCGTATCTTTCTGAGGTTATTCTTATCTCAGAATGTATCTTAGGAACAAGCTTTTCCCATAGCTCCGCTCCGTAAAGATTGTATCTGTTTATAAACTTGAAAAGATGCTCTGTTCTCAGCATACTTTCTTTTTCAAAATATGGAAGCGTGTTCTTGTATAATCCTATAGGGTCTATCTCTACACTTCTCAATCTTTTTAGGTTCTTGCTTATCCGTTTTCTCAGTATCCCTGAGTAAGCATTCAATAACCTCTTCTGTATATCTTCAAAACTCTCTCCTTTCTGTATGCCCTCAACAAGGTACTTATCGATCTCGTTTATGCCTTCGTATGTTTCGTGCCTGACGCTTCCTTTTACCAATGCTGACTTGTCAGGTTCTGTCAGTTTCAGGACATACTGCAGAAAAAGCTTCCTCCTGCAGTAAAGGTAACTGCTAAGCATTGAAACAGATAAAGGTCTCATCCAATAAGCAATCTAGAATACATTTATATATCTTTTGCTGGTGTTTGAACAGTGGTTGGAAGTTTCCATCTGTAATGATTTGAATTCATACCTTTTATCTAATCTCCTATCTAAATTCAAAAGAATCTGTATATGAAGCATTGCAGCGATTCTATCCACTCTTGGATTTTCCCAAACTTCTTAGAAACATTTTTATATAATCCAATCAAATCCACATTAAAATGGATATTCAGGAAAGATTGGAATTATTGAAAAGAAACACGCAGGAGATTGTTACAGAGGAAGAGCTGAAAAAGCTTCTAAAAGAGAAAAAACAGCCTTCTGTCTATCTGGGGACAGCTGTAACAGGAAGGCCTCATGTGGGCTATTTTATGTGGGTTCTTAAGCTTGCAGATTTTCTAAAAGCAGGCTTCAAGGTAAAGCTTCTTCTGGCTGATATTCACGGGGCTTTGGATAATTGTCCATGGGACTTATTAGAGAATAGATACAAATATTATTCTATCGTAATCCCCGCTATGTTTGAGGCGGTAGGGGCAGATATAAAGAACTTTGAGATTATAAAAGGATCAGAATTTCAGCTAAAAAAAGAGTATATGTTTGATGTATTGAAGATGTCTACAATGGCTTCAGTGCATGACTGCCACAAGGCTTCTTCAGACGTTGTAAAGCAGTCAGAATCTCCTAAACTTTCTGGATTGATATATCCTATAATGCAGGCACTGGACGAAGAGTATCTTGGAGTTGATGTGCAGTATGGCGGTCTTGATCAAAGAAAGATATTGATGTTTGCAAGAGAACATCTCCCTAAATTAGGATATAAAAACCGGGTAGAGTTCATGACGCCTATGATTCCTGGATTGACAGAAGGTGGAAAGATGTCAGCTTCAGACAAATCATCTAAGATAGACCTCCTTGATTCTGAGAAAGAGATAAGGAAAAAATTAAACTCAGCATACTGCCCTGAAGGAGAAATTGAAAATAATGGAGTTTTAGCATTCTGTAAATACATCCTATTTACTATAAAACAGGACAAAGAAGAAGATTTCCTTATAGAAAGGCCTGAAAAATGGGGGGGCAATCTTGTATACAAGACTTATAAAGAACTTGAAAATGATTATGCCACAAAAAAACTTCATCCGATGGACCTAAAGCAATCATTAGCTAAAGAGATAAACAGCCTTCTGGATCCTATAAGAAAAAAACTGGAATCAAAGCAGGACTTAATAAAAAAAGCATATTCAGAATGAAGCCCTTCAACATAAAGCATACATCAAAAGCTTGTTCTATTGCCGACAATATACTAAAACAGCTTATTAAAAAACTAAAAAAAAGACAGCTAAAGACAGAACTTGAAGTTTTCAATTTTCTAAAACAAAAGACAGAATCAAAGAAGCACTGCAAACTAGCATTTCCTCCTGTGGTTGCGATGGGAAAAAATGCAGCAGAAATACACCATGAAGCAAACAACACTATACTAAAAAAAGGATTCCTTGTTATTGATTTTGGAGTGAAATATAAAGGATACTGCTCAGACTGCACAAGAACATTCTACCTGTACGGCAAACCCTCAAGAAAAGAAAAAGAGCTTTATGAGATTGTTCTGCAGGCTCAGGAGACAGCAATATTGAATGTCCGGCCAGGAGTTGCAGCTGCTGACATCGATCTAATAGCAAGAGCAGTATTGTGGAAACACTATAAAAACTTCATACACGGAACAGGCCACGGAGTTGGAGCAAAGATACATCAGATACCCAACCTAAAACCAAGAGGGAAACATCTATTAAGAAAGGGCATGCTCATAACTGTAGAGCCAGGATTGTATTTCAAAGACAAGCTAGGAATAAGGATAGAAGATACGATATTAGTAAAAGAAAAACCAGAAATATTGACTAAAATCTCAAAAGAGTTGACTATAATCTAGATGTCTACCATCCACTTCCCGTTCTTCTGGATGCATTTTCCGTCAACATAGAACGCTCCTCCTCTCCGAAGGTCTTTTATCATATCCCAATGCAATGCAGATTTGTTCTTTCCTCCGCCTTCAGGATATGCCATACCCAATGCAAGGTGGATGGTCCCGCCTATCTTTTCATCAAAAAGGATCTGCTTTACAAAATTCTTGATATCAAAATTAAGCCCGATTCCAAATTCTCCTAATTTATTGCTTCCTTTGTCTGTCTTTATCATCTCTTTCAAAAATGCTTCTCCCTTATCAGCTTTTGCCTCGACAACTTTGCCTTTGTGGAATCTCAGATAAACTCCGTCAACCTCTCTTCCGCCATATATGGCTGGATAAGTATATTTGATAAATCCTTCAGTTGTATTCTCTACAGGAGCTATGAAAACCTCTCCATCAGGCATGTTCCTATGGCCGTCGCATTTGATTCCCTGCCTTCCGTCTATGCTGAAATTAAGATCAGTATGCTCTCCAACTATCCTTACTTGCTTTCCTTTGTCTAACAACTTTTTCAGTTTGTCCTGTTTCCTGCTTTCCTTTTTCCAATCTTTCAAGCAGGCTTCATATACAAAATCCTCAAATTCTTCAAGGCTCATCTCTGCATCCTGAGCAAGCGCATTTGTAGGAAACTGGCAGTATACCCAATTGTCCTTCTTTATCTCTCTGTCATGGATGGGATTTACAACTTTTCTTCTCATCGCTATTTTTTTAGGGTTTATCTTCGTCATCTCTTTCGTGTTCATCTCAGCAGAGATGGAAATCGTTCCTGCAGAAAGCTTTGATTCATAATCAGCTATCTTTGGAAAAGTCTTCAGCTGGTCGTCAGAAGCGTTTTTGTAATAAGCATAGCCAAATCCAGGAACCCCTACATTTACCACAGGCAAGGCTCCTTTCTTAAGAAGCAGCTTATAGCACTCTAAAGCAAGCTCTTTTGCATCAACTCCAAAATTAAGCTCTATATATTCTCCTTTCTTTGCTTTTATAGAATAATTGACTAATATATCTGCAAGCTTTTTTGCTCTTGGATCTGCCATGTAAAAATAAAAAACCGTTACTTATTTAAATCTTGCGATATTGCTTTTTTGTATGGCATTAAAAGATAAGGATGTAGATAGTATAATCTACTCATATTCAACAAGTTCTAATGGACTAGAAGAAGAAAACAGGATATTGAAAGAATCTGTCTCTGAATTAAGACAGGAACTGGAAAAGTTCAGGGAAGTACCTCTTATGATCTGCAAAGTAAAAGATATCATAGAAGAGCAGGCAGTCATACAGATTCCTAACGGCAATGAATTTCTTGTTAATGTGTCCTCTTCCTGTGGAAAGATAAAATCAGGAGATTCTGTTCTTGTAGAGCAGAAAAATCTCACTATAATAAAAAAGGCAAAGGCTTCAAAGAAATATTCAGTAGAATCCTTTGTAATAATAGAAAAACCAGAACTAAGCTGGAAAAACATAGGTGGGCTTGAACAGCAGATGCAGGAAGTGCAGGAGGTTGTAGAGCTTCCCCTGAAAAAGCCTGAACTTTTCAAAGAAGTGGGAATCCAGCCTCCAAAAGGCATACTTCTTCACGGTCCTCCTGGAACAGGGAAGACTTTATTAGCTAAAGCAGTAGCTTCTTCAACAAACTCGACATTCATAGAGGTTGTAGCTTCAGAGCTTGTCCAAAAATTCATAGGTGAAGGGGCAAAACTGGTAAAAGAAGTCTTCCAACTGGCAAGAGAAAAGGCTCCTGCAATAATATTCATAGATGAGATTGATGCATTGGCTGCAAAGAGGATAGAGGTAGGAACTTCTGGAGAAAGAGAAGTTCAAAGAACATTTATGCAGTTTTTGGCTGAGATTGATGGTTTCAAATCTCTTGGAAATATAAAAGTCATCGCAGCAACAAATAGAAAAGACATCTTAGACCCTGCTGTAACAAGACCTGGAAGGTTAGACAGGCTGATCCATGTTGACGTCCCAGATCTTAAAGGAAGGGAAGAGATATTTAAGATACACACTTCAAACATGAGCCTTGAAAAAGGACTGCCTATGAAAGAGATTCTCAAGAAGATGAAAAACTTCTCAGGGGCAGAGATAAAAGCAGCAGTAACAGAAGCAGGCTATTTCGCTATCAGGGACAGCAGGAAAAAGATAAAAAAACAGGATATCCTTGATGGCATAGAAAAAGTAAAAAGAGAAGAAGAGCTCGAAGGCGATGATTATCTGAATATGTTTGTCTGAAGAATGAAGACAAATATCTGAGAATCTTTGATTTTCTTTATGTTTGTCTGAAGAATGAAGACAAATATCTGAGAATCTTTGATTTTCTTTATGTTTGTCTGACTTTTTATATATACAAAATTTCTGATCTTGAAATATCTCTAAAAGAATCTGTGCATGCTCAGCAGTTACTTCCGTCAGTCATCGCCCCGAAGAGCTTCTCCGGTGTTCACTTAATCATCGCATGTTGCACTTCAAAAGGAGTTCCTTTCATATATCAGAATAGAACATAGTTTATAAAGTTAATCATACACTTTTACATCAAGACATATCCTATACACATATGGCTTCTGCTGGCCGCATTTCACTAATCTTTGAGTCTTGTATCTTTTTCCAGCTTTTTTGCATGCTTCTCTTATCTTTTTTTTGGCTAAAGAAAAATCATCAACATGAAGGAAATCATAGAAATGTACAACTCCATTGCCTTTCACAGCTTTCAATGCCATATCCAAAAAACTCTCTCCTCCTTTAGGCAAAGGCATCACGACTCTGTCAAACTTCTTCCTCAGTGTAGGGACTATCATGCGAACATCTCCTTCATAAAGTTTTATCTTATCTTCCATCTTGTTAAGTTTCACATTCTCCAGGCCGTATTTATGCGCAACAGGATTTATCTCTATGCCATATATCTCTTTTGCATCGGAGTTCCTTGCTATGACCAATGGAAAAGGGGCTACCCCTGAAAACATCACCAAAACATCTTCATCCTGCTTGACCAATCTAGCGATACGAAGCCTTTCAGTCCCAAATCTTGTGGAAAAATATACTCTTTCTATATTGAATCTCATCCTTACTCCGCTTTCGACATACTCTGTCTTTTTTCTTTTCTCTCCTGCAATTACTTTATATTTCTGAAGACGAAAAACTCCCTTGTGTTCGCTTGTCTTCTTTACCACAACATTGATGTTCTTGTGTAATTTAAGCAGGGTATCTGCGATCACTGCTTCTTTTTTCTCCAACTCATAAGGCACTTCTATTATAGCTATATCTCCTACCATATCATAAGAGCTGATAAGGTACTGAATCTCCTTCTTGGATAATTCATTCTTCAGAGCTTCTTTTAGGTTTTTGGGTTTCATCTTACATTATTATCAGATATACTCCTATAAGCATCAAAGCAGATACAAAAAATCTAAAATATCTGTACTGCTCATGGAAAAACTCTCCCCCTACAAAAACAACAAACAAGGTCTCTACCATTAATACAGGAGTAACTAGACTGGCATATGCCATGGACAAAGCTTTCAAAGCAAAAAGATTCTTTGCAAAAGAAAAACCTGCAACTAGAACAGGAAGATATTTCAAATCTTTAAAACATTTCAGAGAATCCTTGATCCCAAACTGCCATGCATGGATAAAATTAAAATTTATAGCCACAAATAACCATACTAGAAAATAATAAGTAAATATGCTAAGGTGATATGTAACAATATACTTGTCTATAATAGTAGCTATGCTGAATATAAATACAGCAAGAAGAAAATAATAATGGTATCTGTTCCCTATAAAATTTCTTATAGGCTCAAGGAAATTTGAAAAATGATGGTCGGATTCAAGAAGATAGGTTGTAAAAAGTATTATCACGACCCCTGCTATCTGGGTCAATGTCAAAGACTCTCCTAAAAAAAAATAAGCAAGCACTGCAACAAAGGCAGGCCTGAAATTCGACAAAGGCGCAACCAAGGAAACATCATTATGCCTTAATGATTTTGACATCAAAAGTATTGCAAATGTTCCCATCAAAGATACTCCATAGACTATCAATAATATCTGCCATGAAATATTCAGGTTGATAAAAGGTATAAGAAACAGACAAAGAAATGCAACAGAAAGGCTTCTTGCAGCTTCAAAATTCATGGCATGTACCTTGACAAGGGCCTTTTTCCTGAACATTACAAACATTGTTCCGAAGATTACTGCCAAAAAGGCATACATCCACCATTCTATCATACAAAATCACCCAACCCTTTCTGTTTCTTGTCTTCTTCTTTTTTCATAAGCTCCATTATGTTCTTCTCTACCCTTTCTTTTGAAAATTCGTGCTTTTCCACCAGAAGCTCATGTATCTTTTCCTTGTTTATACTGTTCCAGCTCATCTCATAATCTGTCTCTATAGGCATCTTCTTAAAAAGATAGTATATCTCTTCCCAATCGATATCATAATGTTCTTTCCATTTTACTTCTTCAAATATCCTGTCAAAATCAGTGCCATATTCTTTGACTATCTTTAATGCTGTTTTCGGCCCTATCCCTTTTATTCCGGGAGGATTGTAGTCTGTCCCCACTAATATCCCCAGCACTATAAGCTGATCCTGATCAATGCCAAGATTGTTCAGTACATCTGAGATATGTATCATGTTTGGTTTAATAGTAACATAAGTGGCTCCAAACTTCCTTCTTCCAGTCAATGTAAGGTTCTTCACGAGCCTGTTGACCCCATATAACAAAGAATCATAGTCTTCAGAAATCCCTGCAAAAGCTTCTCCTTTATTCACTATATGTGCAACCTGAGCCTCTCCTTCAGAAGGGGCCTGTACAACAGGCAATCCTAATGCTCTTACAAGTTCTTTGCTTTCTTCTATCATCTCTCCTGTAAGTTTAGATGTTCGTGAAGCATATTTTTTCATGGATTCTATGTTTTCTTCTTTTTTTGCTTTTTCATAGCTTTTTTTTGCTTCAAGCTTTACGTCCCTTCTTCTCTGTCTTTCCTTTTCTTTAAGCTCAGGAGGTTTTCCATCAAACACAAAAGCCGGCTTAAGCCCTTTTTTCATGAAATTTGTGGTCCTTGAGAACAACCCAGTAAGATGAGAGGTTACATTTCCCTCAGAATCCATAAGCAAGCTTCCGTCTCTCTGTCTTATGGTGCTTAAGAATTGATATAGGATATTAAATGAATCTACAGCTAACTTTTTTCCTTTAAGCTCTTCAAAATCCACCTCTTTTTTGACAACAAGGTCCCTGATATTTGTTCCCATTATATCTTCTTCACAACTAAGCCTTTGTTAAACTCTGTACTTAATAACTCTTTTGCTTTTTTTGTCATCTCTCCTGTCATCAGGAAGAGAACAGGTATCTTTTTCATCTGTCCCTGTACAAACGCAGAGCTCAAATCTCCGTCATTCACTTTTTTCTTGTTCTTTGCCTTGCAGTAATATTCTAGATTACCTACTACAGAAGGCAGCCTTACTATCATGTCTATTTCGCTTTTCTTTCTTATAACCTTATGTTCTATGACTTCTATCTTTTTCTTATTGAAATATTTGATTATGTGGTTGAAGAATTCGTCTCCAGTATCTGCTTTCAGAGGCTCTATGCTTTTCTGGTTCTGATTTTGGTTTTCTTCTTTTTCTTCAGCTTCTTTTCTTTTTTGTTCTTCCTGTTCTCTTTTTTCCTGTTCTGATTTTCTTTTCTCCTCTTGCCTTTTCTGCTTTTCTTGTTCTCTTTTTTCCTGTTCAACCCTTTCCCTCTCAATCCTCTTTTTCTCCCCTAGTTTTTTCTTTTCTTCTTCCTGCCTTCTTTTTTCTCTTAATTCAGCCTCTTCTTTTTCTTTTGCTGCTTTTTCTTCAGCTTCTTTTCTTTTTTGTTCTTCTATTTTTCTCTGCTCTTCTGCTTTTTTCTTTTCTTCCTCTTGCCTTTTCTGCTTTTCTTCTGCTTTTCTTTTCTCTTCGTCCTCTTTCCCAAGATGTGATTTTATCAATACTTCTGCTTCATCATTTCCAAGCATATACCATTTCCAGAACAATATCCTCTCTCCATTTGTGCTTATCTGTAGAGGAACAGCAAAATCCTTTATATTTCTCATAGCTACTCTCATCAAAGGCTCCAGCTCATCATCTCTTGTTATCCTTTTTTCCTTCAGCAAATCAAATGCTCTCTGATCCTTCTCATTAAGATACTCGTAAAGTTCCTGTAGTCTGCTTTCCTGGCCTTTTGCATAATATACTGGAGTACTGCCTACTTTAGTGCTGGTCAAAAAGAGTTTTTTCCCATGAACCAATTCAGAAAGTGCTGCAGAAGCAAATATTATATCAGTACCTACAATCTTGGCAACCTGGCTTGGTATGACAGGTCCTTTTGTCCTGACTATCTCTATCACTCTTTCCTGGCTTAGCATGATAAAAAAACAAGAACTCTCAAATTTAATAATCTTTCTTTTTATTGTGGTTGTTGAAGATTACAAGGAAAAAATAAATCTAATTGTTTATGGCCTTTTCCAGCTGACTTCATAGTATGTTACATCAGATTCCTCGTCGACAACCCCTATAAGGAGCCTTTTCTTTGTAGAATGGGCCACTCTGTTCTTTGCTGAAAACTCGTGCCATGTCAGAACCTCAGTTTCATGTACAGGATAGACTATCCATCTTGCATGGTCTTCTCCAGGCTTGACTCCCCGGTCATATACTCTAAAATCTGCTCCAAACTTCAAAGCAGTCTTGATTATGTATCCTCTGTTTCTCATATTTTTAAATACGCAGTATCTTATCCAGAACTTCGGCTCCAGTCTTTTTGCTTTCTTCAGAAATTTATCAGGGTCTATGGGCTTTCCTCTTCCGTCCAGGATCTCTAATCTTCCTTTTTCAAGAAGATACATAGCTTCTAATAAAGAAAGCTGAACTTTTCCACTATCTATTATACTCCCATACCTGCTTTGATCGTAAAGCTCTTTAGCATCAGCACTGTCTTCTGTGACAACTCGTTCTCTCATAAATACAGCTTTTACAACTTTTCTGGGCTTTTCTTCCTTTGCTTCTTTATTCTTAGATTTCTTTTTTGCCATAATGACAAAGATAACAAACTGCTTTAAAAAGCTTACTAAAACGATTATATATTATCTTAATTTAGAAAGTAGATCTCTTATCTTTTCTTCAGGTATTTTATTTTCATCAGGTATCTCTATCTCAAAATTGTCTATGGGGGCATCCCATGGACTTATCTTAGGATCCATTTTCTTATACCAAAAGACAGCTTCTTTTGGAAAATCACAGACCATACTGTAAAGATGCCTTTCATCTGTTATTTTTTCCCTCCCAATATTCCTGTCATATTTTACCTCATCAAGAATAAGCTTTACTTTTCCTCCTTCAGCTGGAAGTTCAATATCTCCTTTTCTTTTATATCCGATAAGTCCTCCCATCAATGCTCCACCATGTGCAATCACCTGTATTTGATAGCCTATAATTTTAGGAGAAACAAAATCATCCAATGTTAGTTTATATTCCATTTGAAATATTATGATGTATAATTATAAAAACTTTTCTTGTTTTCTCACCATCCAACTCAGAATTTATTTAACTAAATTTAATTCCATCATCCTAAAACAAACCTTTAAATACTAAATTCCAATATAAATCTAAAATGCAATTAACTTTTTTAGGCACATCTTGTATGAAGCCAACAAAGGACAGGAACCATTCTGCTATTTTTCTTAGCTACGGCTCTGACGGAATACTTTTTGATTGCGGAGAAGGCACTCAAAGACAGCTGACAATAGCCAACATAAAGCCTACTAAAGTTAACAAAATATTTATCTCACACTGGCACGGAGATCACACCTTAGGCCTTCCAGGACTTATACAGACACTAGGGGCATCAGATTATGAAAAAACATTAAAGATCTACGGTCCAAAAGGCACTAAAAAACATTTCAAGGCGATGTTTGACGCATTTATATTTGACAGAAAATTTGATATAGAAATAGAGGAGATAATACAAAAAAATATAGTTGAAAACAATGATTACATCATAGAAGCATACCCGTTAAAACACAACATAGAGTCTTATGGATTTAAGTTTATAGAGAAAGACAGAAGAAACATAGATCTAAAAAAGATAAAAAAGTTCAACATTCCAGAAGGCCCTTTACTTGGAAAGCTTAAACAAGGAGAAACAATAAAACATAAAGGAAAGAAAATACTTCCTGAAGACGTAACATATATAGTAAAAGGAAAGATAATAGCTTATCATCCAGATTCAACAAATTCAAAAAATTCCATTCCCCTTGCACAGGATGCAGATATACTTATAACAGATTCCACATATGCTTCAAAACTAAAGGACAAAGCAGAAGAATATATGCATATGACTGCAAAAGATGCAGCTTTGATAGCGTCACAAGCAGATGCAAAACAACTGATACTGACACACTTCTCAACAAGATACAAAGATACACAAGAATTGGTAGAAGATGCAAAGACTCAATTTGAAAATGTTATAGCTGCTAAAGATTTTATGAAAATAAGATTATAGTTCTTATATAGTTAAGGGGAAATCATATTGTAGATTATCTAAAGAGTGAGGATTTATGATTTGGCATAGCTAAATCATGCACTGTTCAAACACCCTAAAAAGATATTTAAACATAGATTTATTAACATATCATATGAGCAATAAAAAAAAAGGATGTAATGCAGAACGTGAACTTATCCACCTATTTTGGAACAATGACTGGTCTGCGATACGCATAGCAGGTTCAGGCTCTTCTCATTATCCTTCAGCAGATATTTTAGCTTCAAACATAAAAAAACTGATCTCGATTGAAGTAAAGATAACAAAAAAGAAAAACAAGTACTTTACTCAAAAAGAGATAGATGATTTCAGGCAGTTCTCATCAAGATTTGGAGCTCTTCCATATATAGCAATACGTTTCCCACGTACGAAATGGTATTTCCTTAAATTAGATCAGATTCCCAAAAAAACACAAAATTACGCAATTTCTGAAAATCTGGCCAAAAAGAAAGGAATAGGCTTTGATGAGCTTATAAAGGGCATATAATTCACTATAAAAGCTATAAATAGGTAATAACTTTTTTTATCAAATATGATAACAATATAACATTTAAAATAATCTAAAAATAACTAAAAATATTTTTTTAAGTTATTTAAAAGTTAAATAACCTTTAAATCGTTAAAAAAGCATTTAAATCTGTTTTTTAAAATACTAAATTTTTTAAACTCTTTTCTTCATAATATATAGTTCCATGAAGCTTTCAAATAATGTTATTGAGGATGTTGTAAGCCAATTGATAGGCGAAGATGCGATTCCTGTAGTTCTTGCATTAAAAAACAAAAAAAACGTTTCAGAGTTTAAGCTTGCAGAATCACTTAAAAAAGAGGTCAATGAAACAAGGAACATTCTCTATAGGCTTTATGAAAAAAATCTAGTATCCTTCACAAGAAAAAAAGACAAGAAAAAAGGATGGTATATCTATTACTGGACTTTCAACCTGAAAAGGTTAAGGCAATTGACCATCAGCTCTAAACAAAAAAAACTTGAAAAGCTAAACCAAAGGCTTGAAAGAGAAAAACAAAACCAATTTTTTCTTTGCCCTAATAGATGTATAAGACTTGAGTTTGACCAAGCTATGGATTTTCAGTTCAAATGTCCTGAATGCGGGGAGATTATCCAGCAAGAGGATAACACTGAAAAGATAGATAATATCAAAAAAGAAATTAAAGAACTTGAAAAAGAACTCAAACCCCCTAAAAGAAGAAAGAAGAAAAAATAATCACAATATCCAGGGGTAAACTCTTCTGATTTCCTCTATAAAAACTTCTGGCCTATATACTCCAAATTCTGAGATTATTCCCGTAATAAGATCAGTATCTATATTTTCAAATGCATGATTGTCAACAACAACTCCCTTGGGAGGATTCATCCACACTTCCTTTCCTTTTCTTGTCTCTATTTCTTCCTCATATCCAAAAACTGTTTCAGGATCAAACTTCCATGAATCAGTACATACATAAAGAGGAACATCATATTTATCAGCAACTTCAGCAAAAAGTTCACTTCCTATCTTATTTACAACCTTTCCTTCAGAGGTTATAGCGTCTGCCCCTATAAGCATTATATCAGCTTTTTTTAAGGCTAATCTTGCAGCAGAATCAACAAAATGCCTAACAGGAATTCCTGCTTTTGCCAGTTCTTTTGCAGTTATCCTTCCTTGGAACAAAGGTCTTGTTTCTGTATTATAGACTTTAAATCTCTTTTTTTCTTTCTTGGATTTCTTCAATATATTAGTTACTGTGCTGCTATGGCAATGTGTAAAAACTATGCTTTTGCCTATAATTTTCCTGCTTCCTATCTCAGATATCTTTTCCTTGGAAATATCAAAATGAGATTCTATCTTTTTTGCTCTCTTATGTATCTCTTCTGTAATGTTTTCAGCAGAATTGATATCAAAAAATATATAGTTTAAGCAGTTTCTCATGGCAGGCTCTGTTATCCTTGCCTTAATTAGCTTAAGCCTTGCATTATTAAGAATATCTAATATCTCTTTTTTATCTTTGTCCCTGTTTTTATGTGCTACTATTCTTATAGCATCCACAGAAGCTCTTGCTACATTTCTTGCTCCTTGTATATTGATATCCCTAATATCCTCTAAGATGGATTGGAAAGATTTCATAATCTAAAAATAAAAAATTATTTCTTTTTCTTCTTCCTTCCTTTGTTCATTATCTTCTTTTCCATCTCTTCTATTTTTTTCTCTTCTTTGAGAACCTTCTTTGTTATCTTCTCTATATTAGCGTCCATCTTAGATATTCTTCTTTCAAGCAAGACAAGAACCCTCAAAGAATATACAATAGCTGCTAACGTACCTACAATTATAGCAAGAGTCAATTCAGCTAAACCTAATGCCATCAATATCCACCTCTTTTTATTTGATAGTATATTTAAAACAATTGTTCTATATAAAGCTTTCTAAAGAAATAGTCAGGAAGCATTGGTATATTTGTTTGCAGCTTTTCCATTGCCCCATGCCAAATTAAAATAATTTTCAAGTGTCTTTGAAAATATCTGAGTAGTTACCCAAACACCTGCATCATATGTAGGGTGTACTTTTTCATCATCAACCAACATAAAAGCTACTTCTTTTCCATCAACAACGCAAAATCTTGAGTTGTCATCTGTATGTTTTATCTCTGCATATCTTGAAAGTGTCTTGACAGCATAAGATGTATCTTTTGTCAAAGGAGCTGCAATCTTTATTTCAACTCCTTTCTTGTTTGCTTTCTCAAAAGCATTTTTAAGGGATTCTGACTTTCTTATAAGTCCTTGCGCTGTCGTCATTATGTATATCTTTTCTTTTGCATTCTTTACCATGCTCTCCATATGATTGTACAGGTTGTTTCTTCCTTTAAGACTACCGCTTAGATCAGTAGGATCTACTAAGTCTATTCCCTGTGAATGTAAAAAATTGAGTTCATCGATAACCTTGCTTTCTTTAATAGATTCAACAATATTTATCTGTTGCTCGGCATCATTATTTATCCTTTTTTTGACCCTTTCTATAACTTCAGTAGGAGAAACGGCTATATATTTTATCGGTTTTCCTACTTTCATTATTATAAACCCTTTTTTCTCAAGGCTTTCGAGAACATCATAACATCTGCTTCTTGGAACATTAGCAATATCACTTAACTCTCCTGCTGTTGAAACACCTCTGCTTAATAAAGCAGCCCAAAGTTTTCCTTCATATGAATTCAGACCAAAATCTTTCAGTTTGTTTAAAAATTCTTTTTGGATTATCATTTTTTCTTGTTCCTCACATTATTTTTTTATCGAAAAAGGTATTTTAATAACTATAATTCCTAATAGATATTAAATAACCCTTTATAAACCTAAAAAAAGCTTATTTGGCTTTTTGTTTATACCTTCTTTTTTAAAAAGCCCCCTATAAATCTTATTGATATTATAATATCTATACTTAAAAGCTATTTAAAGCTTTCTCTTTTTTGTTATGATTAAGTGATGAATTTTTTATCATAATTCGATCATATAAGATAGTTTTTTCTATTTGAAATTAATGCTTTTAGATGATTAAAATTTACACCTACCCTTTGGTTTCCTTTGGAAATCCTTATTTGGTTTTTTTGTTTTTTCTTTTTTATTTATTTTCTATATTGAAAATAATATATAATAATATATAATAT
>WJJM01000061.1 GCA_014729675.1 Candidatus Woesearchaeota archaeon
CCAAGTTCGCTGTGTAATTTGTTCTAAGAAAGAGCTTGAAGAAAAACCTTACGGTTTTTCTTTGTTCGCCCTAAAGGGCTATCCTTTATCCCCCAGTTAAAACAGAAGCTAAAGCGGGGTCTTAGGATCCTTTAACAATAATTTTTCAAAAGACTTATATACTAATTCTAACTATATCCATCCATAAAACTAAAAAGGTGATAAAATGAAAAAGATATTTGTATTAAGTTTGCTTGTTATTTCTTTGCTTATATTTTCAGGCTGTGAGCAGGAAGTTGCTGAAGATTCTCCAGAAGATCAGGTTCCTCCTGCAATGCCAGATGTAGCTCCAGGAGATACATCTGAACCTGAAATACAGCAGCCAGCCCCAGTAGATGCTTCATTCATCTCAGAACTTAGATGCATAGATGGAAGAGAAGGCAGGATAGAGGCAAAGATAACCAATACAGAAGACGAAGAAATTGTTATCGGCGAAACTGTAAAGTTTATGATAAACGGGCTTCTTACATCAAAGTCTGAATGCGAGCAAAAAACAATTGCTCCAGGAGAATCAACATTCTGTTCAGACCTTTCAGGACCTTTAGCTATAAGGGATGGAAAATCCAATCTTATAATAGCCAATACTCCTTCCCAGAAGATAACAGAAACAGTCATCTGCCCAGCATCTTCTGAAGAAGAGCCTGAAGATGATGAAGATGATGAAGATTCTGAGGCTGAAGAAGAATAATCTCTTTTTTTCTTTTTCTTTTTTCCATCAACTTTAAATAAATTCTTTCTTTTTTTATTAAGATAATATTGACTCAAAGATGCCGACTAAAGGAACCTCTCTGGAAAAGAAAGTAGAAAAGCAGTTTAGAAGATTAGGCTACAGTACAGAAAGGAACCATTACATCTATGATAAGAATAATTCAAAGTCAGAGATAGACGTTTATGCAAAAAAATATCTTGGATTAAAAAGAAGATATATAGAATGCAAGGATTATCATGAAAACATACCTTTAAAAGAATTAGCCAAGTTTAAGGAAGTACTGTCTCAAAACAAGATTTCCAGAAGAAAGGCGTTTTTCATATACCATGGAAAGTTGACAGAGAGATGCAAATACACAGGAATAAGACTGATGGATTATAAAACTCTTAAGAAAAAAATCTCAAGGATAGTCTGGGGAAAAAGAGCATTGTTTGCAGGAGCAATAACAGCTGCATACTATCATAAAGAATTATATGATTACGGGCTGCAGATATTTGAAAAGATACAAGATATTTTTTAACAAACCTAAACCTTTTTAAACTAATCCTCCATTCTAATCTTGAGAGCGAGAAAGGGAAAGAACCGTTATTAGGTCATTTCTCGGTTAATGAAAACCGTTTTAGGGTAAAAATGATTAAAAAGCGCTTAAAACCAATCTTACCAACTTTAAAAGAGAGAAAAAGGTATTTGGCGTACAATATAATCTCTAAAAAGCCGATAAGCTCTTTTAAACATGTAGAAGAACAGATAAATGCCAAATCTCTTGAATATTTGGGTCAGTTAGGTTATGCAGAAGCAGGAATATCTGTCCTAAAATCAAGATTCAAGCCAAAACTGCAAAAAGGTATCATAAGGGTAAATAACAACCATACAGATAACCTAAAAGCAGCATTAACATTCATAAGAAATATCAACAGCAAAGAAGCGATAGTGAAAAGCCTGGGAGTTTCAGGCATGATAAAGAAAGCAGAGGAAAGATATTTAAGATAAAAAAAGGGAAAAATGCAAGTGTCCTCACTAACATTCGGGACTTACATTTTTTAACCTTAAAACAAAGGAGGGAATATAAAAAATGCAAGCAATGCCACACCAATTGATGGGTTACGATCGTGCGATCACGATGTTCAGCCCGGAAGGAAGATTACTTCAGGTAGAATATGCAAAAAAGACAGTTAAGCAGGGTTCAACAGCCATAGGGATGGTCTGCGAAGACG
Source organism: Candidatus Woesearchaeota archaeon (assembly GCA_014729675.1). Lineage (GTDB taxonomy): Archaea > Nanobdellota > Nanobdellia > Woesearchaeales > WJKL01 > WJJM01. The sequence goes on from WJJM01000061.1 coordinate 1,963, forward strand.
GGATCATACTTGTAACAGATAAGAGGCTTGTTGACAAGATGGTAGTTCCAGAAGCCACAGAAAAGATATTCCAGATAGATGATCATATAGGTACGACTGCATCAGGAATATTATCAGATGCAAGGGTGCTGATAGAAAGGGGTCAGATGAAAGCCCAGCAGCACAAGGTAACATATGACAGCCCTATAGATGCTCTCAGCATAGTAAAGGAGATATGCGACCTTAAGCAGATATGCACCCAGTCAGGCGGACTAAGGCCTTTTGGAGTGTCATTATTGGTAGGGGGAGTCGACGAGGACGGCGAAGCAAGGCTGTTCGAGACAGACCCTACAGGAATATATTTCCAGTATAAGGCAACTGCTATCGGAGAAGGAGAGTCAGAAGTAAAAGACTATCTTTACAAGCATTACAAGGACAACCTTCTGATAAAAGATGGATTGACTTTGGCTGTAAAGGCTCTGATAAAGGCTGTTGGAAACAGCTTCAATGCCGACAGGCTAGATGTGGCTATAATAAAGAGAGAGAACAAGAGCTACAAGAAGCTTGAAAAGAAAGAAATAGAAAAGATCTTGACAGAGTCAAAGAAGAAGAAATAACAAAGGTGAAAAAAATGAGTGAATTATTAGTAAAAGAAAAACAGGTAACAGTTCCTGGCGAGGTCCTTGCAGAAGGCATGGATTACCTTCCGGGAAACAACACCTACAGAGAAGGAGAAAAGATATTCTCCTCAAAATTGGGTCTTGCATCTGTAGATGGAAGAGCTATAAAGCTTATCCCTCTATCAGGGAAATATCTCCCAAAAGAAGGAGACACGATAATCGCAGAAGTCATTGACATATTGATGTCAGGATGGAGAGTTGACACAGGCTCTGCATATTCTGCGATGCTTAACATGAAAGAGGCAACATCAGAATTTATCCAGAAAGGGGCAGACCTGACAAAGTATTATGATTTTGGAGACCATATAGTCTGCAAGATAACTCAGGTCACATCCCAGATGCTTATAGACGTAAGCATGAGGGGCCCTGGATTGAGAAAGCTTACAGGCGGAAGGATAATAAGAGCAAATCCTAATAAGGTCCCGAGGATAATCGGAAAGAAGGGAAGCATGGTAAGCATGATCAAAGATGCAACAGGCTGCAGGATAACAGTGGGACAGAATGGAGTTATCTGGCTTCAGGGAGAGGATCCCAACATGGAGCTTCTTGCTGTAAAGACTATGAGAAAGATAGAGTCAGAATCCCATATATCTGGGTTGACTGACAGGATAAAATCATTCTTAGAGAAAGAGACTGGAAAAAAGATATCTGCCAAGGAGGGAGAGAAAAATGACGTACGATAAGAGACTTGACGGAAGAAAAGCAGACGAGACAAGGCCAATAGAAGCAAAGGTAGGCGTTGTAAAGAATGCAGACGGCTCAGCCATGTTCAAGATAGGTTCTACAGTTGCCTATGCAGCAGTATATGGGCCAAGAGAGATGTATCCCCGATTTCAGCAGAATCCTCAGAAAGGAGTATTAAGGTGCAACTATAATATGATGCCTTTCTCAGGCCACGGTAACAGGGTAAGGCCCGGACCTAACAGAAGGTCAAAAGAGATAGGTATGGTTACAGAAAAAGCACTGCTTCCAGTTATAGACCTTTCTAAATTTCCAAACGCTGTTGTGGATGTTTTTATAGAGCTTCCTCAGACAGATGCAGGAACACGTTGCGCTGGAATATGCGCAGCTTCTATGGCTTTGGCAGATGCAGGGATAATCATGAAGGATCTTGTAGCATCTGTTGCAGTAGGATCTGTAGATCATTCGATAATAGCAGACCTTAACTACGATGAAGAAGCATATGAAGACGGTCCTGTTGCAGATATCCCTGTGGCGATACTTCCTAATTCAGGGAAAGTAACTCTGCTTCAGATGGACGGAGAGCTTTCAAGAGAAGAGCTTAAGAAATCTCTTGAACTTTCTAAGAAAGTATGCAAAGACATCTACGAAGTCCAGAAAAAGGCGCTAAAAGCAAAATTTGAGGTTGAATCAAAATGAACAAAGCATCAAGAAAACACATAATAGAGCTGCTTGACAAGGGGATAAGGCTTGACGGAAGAAAACCAGACCAGTATAGGGAAGTTTCTGTAGAGTTCGACGTAACCAGAAGTGCAGAAGGCTCTGCAAGAGTCAAGATAGGCGATACTGAAATGATAACAGGTGTCAAGATGGAGTTATTTGAGCCATATCCAGACACCCCTGACCAAGGAAGCCTTATGGTTGGAGCTGAGTTTTCTCCGATGGCATCACCTGAATTTGAGTCAGGCCCGCCAGGGATAGAATCAATAGAGCTTTCAAGAGTCATAGACAGGGGAATAAGAGAATCCCAAGCCATAGATCTAAAGAAGCTTTGCCTTAAGAAAGGAGAACTCTGCTGGATGGTGGTCATAGACATGGCACCGATAAATGCAGCAGGAAATCTTTTTGATGCAGGAGCACTTTCAGCAATCGCTGCGATAAAGGACACCAAGCTTCCGGGGATCAAGGATGATCAGGTTGACTATGACAACAAGACAGAAGATCCTTTGCCTGTCAAAAAGGTAGCATTGTCAGTCACAGTTTGCAAGATAGGCAAGCATCTTATAATAGACCCCTTGCCGGAAGAGGAAAAAGTCATAGATGCAAGATTGACAGTAGCGACAGACGAATCAGGAGAGCTTTGCGCATTGCAGAAAGGCGGAGAAGAGCCTCTTTCAGTTGAAGAGATAGATAAGATGGTCGAACTTGGCATAGAGAAAGGCAAAGAGCTTAGAGCAAAACTGGAGAGCTAAGATGACAGAAAAAAAACTCAAGAAGAAAAAGCCTTCTTTCTCAAAATACGAAAAAGCAAGGATGCTTGGAAGCAGAGCTTTGCAGATAGCTATGGGTGCCCCTTTTCTTGTGGACCTTAAAGAAGAAGATCTCAAGAGAGTGAAGTACAGCCCGATTGAAATAGCAAAGCTCGAGTTCAGGAAAGGAGTCATACCTCTGACAGTAAGAAGGCCTATGCCTGGAACAAGGTAATTTTTTTATTTTTATTTTTATGTTTTGATCTAATATGAAAGATACAATTTCTCAAGAAAAATTGAAAAAGTATTTTCAAGTTACAGAAACTGCATTAAATATGGCTGAAGAGTCAAAGAACAGGGCTTCTTTGAAAGAAGAGAGAGAAGATTTTCTTGACATGATAAAAAGATACATCTCAGATGCAAAACATTTTGAAGAAAAACATGATGTGGTAAATGCATTTGCATGTTTAAATTATGCTCATGGTTGGTTGGATGCAGGAGCACGTTTGGGCATCTTCGACGTCCACGATTCTAAGTATTTTACTGTTGATGATAAAGAATAAGTTACTTCTTCCTCTTCTCTTTCTGCTCTTTAGTATAAGGAAACCTCATATATTTCTTGCATTCAAGGCAGTAATAAACAACTTTCCCCTCTCTAGTCCTGACTCTAACATTAACAGAAGGAATTAAATAACTATAGCAATGCTTGCAGAACTTTCTTTTCAGCCTGCTTGGAATTCTTACCCTATACTTCTTTGCTATATCTCTGGCTAACTCAACATACCTGTTGGCAAGCTTTTTATCTTCATCAAATACTTCTTCAGCCTGCCTGAAAAGTTTTTCTATCCTTTCCTTTGCTATCTTTTTTTGCTCAGAGCTTTTTTTCTTATACCGTGATTTCATATAAACCTTTAAATATTATCACTATTTAAAACCTTCTAAGATGCTTGAATTCCTGAAAAAACTTTTCAAAAAAGAAAAGATAGAGCTCCCATTAGCAGAACTTCCATCCTGGCTTGACAGGAAAGAAGATGAAAAGTCTGAAAATTTAAATAAATTCCTTCCTGAAAAATACGAAGAGATAAAAGAGCTCCTGAAATCATCAAAAGAAAAGGCAGAAGAGCTTGAAGAAGCCGAAGTAAAGGATGAAGAAAAGATAAGAAGCAAGGTAAAGCATGTTGTTCTAAGCCATAGAAGATCTTACACAGATATGCTGAAAAGATTTCTTGATACTATAGAAGTTCCCTCTTCAGCAGACTATAAGGAAGCTATGCAGTTCTACAAAGATACACAGGAAAAGATCACAGAATTCTCAAAATCAACAGTAAAATCATACCATGCAACCATGCATCTATTTGCAGACAATACAGAATCCATAACAGCTGACCTCAAAGAACTGGATACAAAACTAAAAACAATAAAAGAGCTTATAGAAAAAAGCGGATTAAAAGACATAGAGAAAGCAGAAAACATGCTGAAAGATATGAAAAAAGATGCCTCTCTAAAATCAGAACTTGAAAAAGAGATAACAAAGGAAAAAGAACATCTTGAAAAAACAAAAAGACAGCAGGATATTCTCTCAGAAGAGAAGATCTCATTAGAGCAAGGTACTGAATTCAATAAGCTCAACAAAGACAAGGAAGAACTCGAAGCTGCGGAAAACAAGCTTAACGAACTAAAGACAAAAGTCATAAATCTCTTTTCCCCTCTGGAGACTGCATTAAAGAAATACAAGAGAGTTGCTCTTGAAAACGAAGCTTTTGTTGCATCTTATCTCGACAATCCTTTTGATGCCTTGCTGAAAGACGAGAATCTCACGATACTGAAGATACTTGAAAAGCTCGGCCAGAACCTTGACCTTCTTGATATGAAAGATTCAAAAAGAAAAAAGACCTCAGAAGCCATACATTCCATAACATCCTCGGTATTGACAGAGCTAAAACAGGCTTATGATTTTATTCAGGAAAAGAGAAAGTCAGCTGCCTATGAGATAGATTCAAATGAGATAAGCTCAAAGATAGAAGAAAAGCAAATAGAGATAGACTCTCTTAGGAAAAAGTCTGAAGATATCTCTTCATCTATAGCTGAAAAACAGGAAAGGCTGGATAAGATTGATTTGGAAAATTCAAGAAAAGAACTTGAGAATCAATTATCATCAATAACAAAAGCAGAAGTTACTTTTTCTTCTTAGACTTTTTCTTCAGCTTCTTCCTGGCTTTTGAGACAACCCCTTTCTTGTCTTCAAGCCTTGAGGCTATATCTATTATGACTATAAGGATTACAAGTATGATCAATCCTGCGATGATATAGCTGACATAAGGCATGTCTTTTATCTTTTCCCTTAGAGCAGTATACCCTCCTGTGATATAGTTCTTATAAGAATCATAGACAGAAGTTTTATTTTCTCCTTCTTTATAATCAGACCATTCAACACCGGCCGGAAGGAAGTTTTCTTCTTCTTTTTCAACAGGCTCTACCTTGATATCTTCTTTTTTCTCTTCCCTTTCTATAGCTTTATCCTCTTCTATAAACTTAAGTGTTATGTCTGCCCTGCTGGTGTTTGTCAGGATGTCATCCAGCTTAAGATAAATGTCATATACATTATCACCATCCATATCAAACTTCTCTATATCTCCTTCTTTCATGCTGAAGTTGATGGGATCAGATTCCAGTGTAAAGTCAACTGTGCTGTTTGCAACTTCATTCACAGTAAGATAATGCTTCTCGCTATTGAAAACAAACCTTACCCTGTCCCCCACCCCTATATCTCTGGTGAATACATGGGTCTCAAGATTCACTATATAGGTCAGTCCTGCAGTAGAGCCCCCTATACTGCTCCTACCTGAAGAACCTCCTCCGCCATCATTATTGTTATTGTTGTTATTTGCAGAAACTGTTATAGTTTCTGTATATGAATCAGACTCATTCTCATTGTCAAAGACAGTAAGTACAACCTCATAGCTTCCTGCTGAAGAATAGCTGTGAGAAGGGTCTGCAGACGTTGAATAGCTGCTGTCCCCAAAGCTCCAGTTATATCTTAATGAGTCATTTAAGGGAGTGTTGATGTTTGGATCTGTACTTACATCAGTAAAGCTTACAGCAAGATAATTCTTTGAATATGTAAAATAAGCGTTAGGCTCAATGTTTGTTATATTTTCAAGAGGCATAGTTCCTCCGGAAGTTGCATTATAGACAGAACTATTTGAAAGCAGGATAGTTCCATTATAGATCACACCGTCAGTTATATTCGCATCTTCAAGAACGGTATCTGTAAGATTGGTTCCTATAACTTCAGAATCATGCATTGTTACATTCTCAAGTTCTGAGTTTGTAACATTTGAATTGTTTAAAACAGAACCAACTACATCAGTATCTGTAATATCTGAATCAATTATAGTGGAATTCACAACATTATCTGAATTATTGATATCTGATCCAGTCGCATTAGTATTTGACACTATGGAATCATAGATGTCTGACTGGTTGATTATTGAATTGTCTGTTATGTTTGAATCTATTATAGTTGAATCTTCTACTGTTGAAGTTCCGTCTATATATGTTGGATCTATAATTGAATCAGTACATGTTCCTGCAAACACTGAATCACTTATACTGCATCTTGTCACAGATGAGCCATTTAATATTGTTGAGTTGAATATGGTCGAATTGACTATGTTGAATGTTCCTCCTGTAACATTTGCCAGCTCTGAAATATTGACATCTGATAACACTAATCCGGTAACATTTGTCACATTAAGATGTGTTCCGCTCCAGTATTCCCCTTTTATCCAGCTGTCTGTTATGTTTGATCCATCTTCAGGCAGCAGGGTTGAATTCATAGTACAGTTCACGATTATTTGGTCAGATATATCATCATTATCTGAAGTCAGATTAAACACAGCTTCATGATATCCTGCTGTACTGTTCAAACATACAAACTCGATCAATACTGAATTTCCATTATCCATATCTATAGTTGTAAAATTATGAGTTATATTTCCATCCCCTGAATCCTGGACAACAGTCACATTTGTATTGTTCCCGATTGCATCTACAGAAACAATACCTGCAAGGTTCCCATCGCTTATATTCCCTATACCCAATGCCAAAACACTCTGGTTCCATGAAACATTGAAATCTCCTGGCAGGACAATAACGCTGTTGTTCTCTCCAGGTGTTCCTCCTGCTATAGATGAAGTATGCCAGTTTGAACCATTATTGTTATCTAAAGAAGTATCATTTAGCTCAATCGAATGATTATTTGATCCTCCCCATGTACTTGAATAATTGACTATATCGATAAGTGAATCATTGGAATCATAAATCTTAAGCATATCCCCATCATTTGACAAAGAGATGCCTGTGCTTGTCTCGAATACGGGTTTTGTAAATCCTGAATGGTTGCTCAGGAAAACTGTGGGGTTATCAGTGATTATAGCAAAATCTTTTGATGAGATTATGCCTGTAGAGTTTGGAGATAAGGTCTTATTTGTTGATTCAAACAATATCCAGCCTGTTATATTTATATCAAATGTTTCATTGTTGTAAATTTCAATCCATTCCCCATCTGTTTCATCAACAGCATCATACATAATCTCATTTAGGATAACATTACCTGTAATCGCTATCGGTGTGCCTGTCACTATGATAGTCCAGTTATATGAATCTGTAAGTGATCCATTGTCTGTAACCAATACAGATATATTGAAGGTTCCTGTCTGGGCAAAACTGTACGTATAGTTTGAACTGGTTCCGTTTGTTATGATCTCATTAAAAACATCTGCTCCATCTTTGGACCAGTCTACATTTAGGTTGCTACCCTCATGATCCTCTGCAATTATATTGAATACTATTGAACTATTTACAGTTATGCTTTGAGATGCACCTGGAGATGTTAAAGTTATATTCGGAGCATTGTTATCAGCAGCCTCACTAACATTTATTACTCTCTCCTCTGAATCCACCATCCCTTTGCTATCATTAACATAAAATGTAAAATTATATGATCCAGCATCACTGCTGTTTGTACTCCAGTTGTAGGAGCTGCTGTTGGCAACAATAGTCCCGTTCCTGTATATCTTATAGCTCGCGATTGAAGAATCAGGATCCAAGGCAAATGCACTAAAGCTAACATTCAGCCAGTTCCCCTCAACAACATTTGAAGGAGTACTCACAAATGTTATATTAGGAGCAAGAGCAGTATCATTTATGGTTAAGATTTCTGATTCGCTGTCTTCAGCACCATAACTGTCATTAACATAAAAAGTTATATTATATGTTCCTGCATCTGTGTAATTTGTAGGGCCTATTACTGAACTGTTTGTTGAAACAACAGTTCCGTTCACCGATATGAGATAAGAATCTATGTTGTTCTCTGCATCAACAGCGGTAAAGTTCATATTGATAGTATCTCCTTCATTGATAGAAGAAGGCATATTCACTTCAGTTATATTTGGGGCAGTATTCATATCTGTGATATTTATTATCCTCTGCTCTGAATCCACCATTCCCTTAGTATCATTCACCCAGAATGTAAAATTATATAGTCCTGCATCACTGCTGTTAGTGCTCCAGTTGTATGAATTTCCAGAAGCAGCCAAGCTCCCATCTACAAGTATCTGATATGAATCTATTGAAGAATCAGGATCCAAGGCAAATGCACTAAAGCTCACATTCAGCCAGTTCCCCTCAACAACATTTGAAGGAGTACTCACAAATGTTATATTAGGTGCGAGAGCAGTGTCATTTATGGTTAAGATTTCTGATTCGCTGTCTTCAGCACCATAACTGTCATTAACATAAACAGTAAAATTATATGATCCTGCATCTGTATAGTTTGTATTCCAGCTGAAAGAATTCCCAGAAGCGACAACTATTCCATCTATATATATCAGATAGCTTGAGATATCATCGTCAGCATCTGAAGCACTAAAATTAACATTCAAAAGCTCTCCCTCATCTAAAGAAGCAGGAA
>WJJM01000062.1 GCA_014729675.1 Candidatus Woesearchaeota archaeon
GAGAACTAAGTTAGCTTATCTGGCTGCTTAGTTGATTAGAATCAAAGCCAGAACTCAGCTTAGCTGCGGAGTGAGACTGTGCACGAACAGCGAAGCTGTGAGTGCCATAGATTGGATTTTTAGAAATCCTGATCGCAAGGCGGGCTTTCAATCATAGATATCAAAGTCTGACTTAAAGATAGTATTGAAAGTTTTAATTCTGCTTTTTATCAAAAATAAGTACAATAAATTGGATTGAAAAGTTTTAATTTTAAGAATATCAAAAATAAGTACAATAGAGGGGATTAAATCTTAGTTTGCTTTTTAGAAATATTAAATTGAACGCCATAGATAGGATTGAAAGTTTTAATAAGAATACAGAAATATTTATTTTTTTTTCTTAGTTTTCTTTTTTCTCTGGAAGAGCTTGTGGAATAGGTGTTTTCTTATAGATTTCTGGAATGTCCAGATTATGACAAACAAGACTGCAGAGTATGCAAGAAGCAACAAAAGCTCGTTCTGGAGTGCTGCAAAGTCTGCCTTGAAAATGATAGCTTTTCTCAATATGCTTTCTGCAATGACAAATGGGTTGAATTCTGCTATGTTTCTTATATATTCAGGCATGCTTTCTAAAGGAAGGATAACATTTGAAAGGAACATGAATACCGAGCCTGTGGATATGGATGCTAATGTAGCAGTCTCTTCAGAGTTGAAGATATATCCTATTACCATGCCTATCAAAGTGAACAAGGTAGTTACAAGAATAAGCCCAGGGGCTATAACCTGGAGTGAGGGGATCAGTTGAGCTCCGAAAAATTTTATAGATATCACTATTATTATGATCAGCTGGAAGGCTACAAGTATTACATTTGTAAGATATGTTGCAAGTATAAATGTGAAGTTTGATGTTGGTGTGATGAAATTCCTGAAATATGCAGGAGAATGCTTTTCCATCATGACTATAGTCGTAGATAAAAGTATGGATATGAACATTATGACAAGAACTATCAAGGAAGGGAAAAGATAATTAAGGTATGTCTTTTCTGGGACTACTGGCTTTATGTTTGTGGTTATAGGCTTGACTATCGTTGCTGCTTCCTTTACCTTTATACCTTCTATGCTTGAGTAGATATTGTTAAGAGAGGTCTGGAGCCTGTCAAGCTTTTGGGATGATGAAGATAGGAGGTCTTTGATGGATCCAACTTCTGTCTCTATGGCAGTTATCTGCGAGCTTATCTCGTTCCAGTCATCCTCAACAATATTGTTGGGGTCATTTATCTTGCTTTCTATGTTGTATATCAATGTATCTATAGATGAAAGTTTCATGTTTATCTGATTTATCTGGCTGGAAGTTGCATTTGAACCATTGACTATATTTTTTGCATCTGATAATGATTTTTTTATGGCTTGTACTTTGGCCAGCATGTAATCCTTAAATTCTGAAGAAGATGTTTTGAACTCTCCTATGGATGTAGAGAATGAGTCTATCTTTTCTGTCAGCTGCTGATTTTCAGTCTTTAGGTTAACAACGTCAGGCTTGCGGTCATAAACTTCCATCTTTGTTGACTCTAATTTTTCTATAAGAGTAGATGTCATCTGCATGCTCAACTCAGAAGAGCGCTGCTTGAGTTTTGTAGATATTGTTTCCAGCACCATGAAGACAAGATTTATCTTGCTGTAATCTACATGGAAGACTATCTCATTCATCTGCTCTGATTCTATAGTTAGACCAGGAGGGAAGATTATGCATGTGTGAAGCTTTTCCTGCTTTATCTGGTTGATGCAATCTTCTTCAGAATCTACCTTTTCTACCTGGAATTCCTTGTCCTGAAGCTTTTTTATGAAAGATTCTGTGAGTTCTGAATATGAGTCAGAATAAGTTCCTATATTCAGGCTGAACTTATTCATGGTGTCGAAAGCCATGCCTACAAGAAAGATAACTAATAAGGGTCCTAAGATTATGACCAGAGCAGAAGACTTGCTTCTTATCAATAGCTTAAAGTTCTTTTTTATTATCTTAAATAGTTTTCCTAACATGCTATTGCTTTCTTATAGAAAGCTCACCTCTTTTTTAGTTGTTGTATATTATCTCAAATACATCTGATAATGATCTTTTTGAGTATGCTTTTTTCAGCTGAGCAGGGGTCCCTACAGCACTTATCTTCTTTTTGTGAAGTATGCCCACCCTATCACAGTTTTCCTCTAATTCATCAAGCAGATGTGATGCGACGATGATTGTAGTTCCCTGATTGTTGATCCTTTTTATGAGGTTCCATGTCTCTTTCCTCAATACTGGATCAAGGTCTGCTGTAGGTTCATCAAGGATAAGTACAGAAGGCTTGTGGACCAAGGAACATGCAATGCTAAGCCTTTTTTCCATGCCTCCTGAGAGCTCTTCAGCAAGAAGCTTGTTATAAGGTGTAAGGCCTGTAAGGCTTAAAAGCTCTTTTATAGTGGATTGCCTCTGCTTTTTTTTCATGTCATAAAGCGAAGCAAAGTGATCCATGTTCTCTTCTGTTGTTAATTTAGGATAAAAAGACGGCATCTGTGTGGAAAAGCCAAACATCCTTCTTGATTCGTCTTCTTCTTCAAATATTGACTTGTATTTTTTATCTTTTAAAGAATAATAGTTTATCTCTCCGCTTTCAGGCTCTAAGAAGCCTATCATGGTCTTAAGCAATGTTGTCTTTCCTGAGCCTGACATGCCTATTACCCCAAACAATTCTCCTTTGCCTATGTCAAGATCAAGATTGTCTATAACTGTAGTTTTTCCGTATCCTTTTATCAGATTTTTGAACTGGATGAATACCTGCATAGTAATCTGATTTGGATTTTAAGTATATAAATTTAACTGTTTAGCATTAGTAGAACTCAGTCGTGCATCTGTTGTCCTGGCAGATACAGTCTCCCTGGTTGCAGTCTAAAGTTTCTGGCACACATTCCTGGGTGCAGAATGTCTCGCTGCAGTCTGGAGCCCGGTCTTTTGGTACGCAGGAGTCTGCATGGCAGCAGGAAGCAGGAACACAATCTGCATCAGAAGTGCATTCAAGCTCAGAAGTGCATGCAGTCATCAAAACTAACGCAAATATTGAGAATATTATTGATTTCCTCATTTTTTATAGTGTAAAATCTTCAAATATATAAAATATGCGGTCATGGCAAAAACCGCACCTATCAAAAACCATGCTGCTGCAGGGATCTGGCTAATTATGGATTGTCCTGCTACTGAAGGGGCTGATCCTAATGTGGTGTTTTCAAGTACATTGGCTGCTTTTTCTGCAGTCGGAACTGTTTCCTGGCTTAAGGTCCTTACTGCTGGAGCTGCAAACTGTTGTGCCCTGAAAAAGCTTTTTGAGAATATATGGATCATGCCTGCGGCTGCAACTGTTATCAGGGCTATAGGAAGTATGTTCTTCAGTTTTGTCTTTATCCCTGTAACTGTCTTTGGAGCTATTATCACGTATTTGTTGGCTAGTTTATAATGATTTACCTCTTTTCCTTTTTCAGAATAATGGAATTCTTCAACTGCAACTAATCCTGATTGTGTGAGGTGCTGAAGATTGTAGTGGACTGTTGAGATAGGGATGTTTAGAGACTTTGCTAACTCTGATTCTGTTGCCTCTTTCTCTGCAAGGTGATCAAGTATCTTCCTGCATGAAGGATTGGATATTGCCTGGGCTAGTTCCCTGGCTTTATCTTCTTTCAGGCTTACCAATACAAAGTTTTCTTTTTTTGCCATAGAAATTGCAATTATAGACAGTTATAAAAATGTTTTGATAGGTTTGGATTGGGTTGAAGCTATGATTTTTTCTTTAAATTTTTCTTAAATTCTGCTACCTCTGATTCTTTTATTTCCGGGAATATTCCTCTGTTATGGCAGGATTCGCAGTAATCTGGCTGAGTCATCCTAATGTCCATGCCTGCCGGAGGAATCCTTATGCCTGTAGAGCCGCAATGCGGGCAGATCTTTATGTATCTTTCTTTTTTCATTTTTGCCTATTATATATTGATCGAGTAAAATGTTCTATGATATTTTATATTAAAAATCCTATCCATGGCAGAAAAATGGCAAAATCATTTTTCTGCAATGGAGGATACTGGTTCTCGCAAGAGGGTTATATCATATATTAAAAAAATTTAAATAGTTATGGATATTTTAGGACATAGGATTAAATATGATCAAGGAAATTTCTTTATCTACAAACAAGAGGAATGAGCTTATCGATATCAGTTCTGAAGTAGATGATATTGTCTCTGGAGTTAAGGATGGAGTTTGTGTTGTCTATTGCCCTCATACAACTGCTGCTGTGACTATAAATGAAAGCGCAGATCCAGATGTTCAGACTGATATTATTGGACATCTGAATAAGATGGTTCCTGAAGGTCATGGATTTAAGCATGCTGAAGGAAACTCTGATGCCCATATCAAATCTTCATTAATCGGGTGTTCTGAAACTTTGATGATTGAAGATGGAAAACTGAGATTAGGGAGATGGCAGGCTGTATATTTTGCTGAGTTTGACGGGCCAAGGCAAAGGAAGGTTGTTGTTAGGGTCATGGAGGGTTAAGATGCAATGCGATATGTGCGGAAAAGAAGAAAGCAGTCTTTTAAAGACTCTTGTTGAAGGGACTGAGATGAACCTATGCAGGGATTGCTCTAAATACGGGGAGGTTAGAGGTGTGGTCAAAGAAGAGGTTCCTGAGAAAAAGAAAAAAGAGGCTGTAGAAGAGCCTGAGGAAGAAGTTGTAGAGGTCATCTCTGAGGAGTTCAGCAGCAAGCTAAAAAACAAAAGAGAAAGTATGGGGATGAAACAAGAAGAGTTTGCAAAGAGTATAAACGAGAAAGAAAGCGTTGTGCATAAGTGGGAAACTGGAGAGATGACTCCAAACATCGGGAAGGCAAGAGAACTGGAGAAGAAGCTTAAGCTAAAGATAGTGGAAGAGATCGTAGAAAAGCATGAGAGAAATGCCCCTGGAAAGGCAGAAGCAGTAACGATAGGGGACATAATAAAAGTAAGAAAAAAGAACTAAGATTTAGCCTGTCTCAAGAGCCTATCCAATGCATCTATTATCTTATTGTTGTTCTGTTTTTTGTATGTTCTTAGATTATTTTTGTATGTATTTATATTTGATAAGAACCTTTCTATGTTCTTATAGGAGATTTCTTTACAGTGCATCCCATAGCCTGCTCTTTGTAAATGTATGGCATTTCTTATCTGTTCATACTGGTTTTTGACTGGAACTGAAAGTATAGGCTTCTGAAGGTATAGTGCCTCGCTTATTACTGTAAATCCGCCATTAGTTATGACTGCTCTGCATCCAGCAAGATCTTTTATGAATTCTTTTTCACTAAATCTTTTAAATTTTATATTTTTTATCTGTTTTTCCTTGTTCCTGCTGTAAAGTATGAAATCTTGGTCAAGTTTTTTCAATGTTGGGACCAATGACCTGTCGCTTTTGGATGTCTGATAGACAAGGATGTGGCCTTTATCCTTTGGCTTCTTTTTCTGTATCTGTTTTCTTATCACAGGAGGAAAGAGCAAGGTCTTCTTGTTTTTTTTCTTTGGATAAAAAAAAGTAGTGACCAGATAATGGTCTGCTTTTGGAACTAAAGCTATAGAAACAAGCTTGTCTATAAGAAAATCAGTCTTTTTGTCAAGCTTTGTATTGAAGATATGCTGGTTGTCTAGGGATATGCACTTTTTCCTGAACAGATAAGAATAATAAGCTCCAAAAGGCTCAACGTCTGTTATAACAACATCCGGCCTGAACCTTAGGAAAAGACTTATGAGTCTTAAACTGTGGAGAATCAGGAAAGGTAATTTTATAATATTATTTATGGTTGTAAGAAGATAGTCAACTGAATTGTTCCTATATGTTATATTAAACGATCCGACCCTAACTAAAGGGTATTTTTTTGAGAAAAAGCGATATGCTTTTCCTGATGCTACCAGATACAATGTATGGTGTTTTTTCAGCTCATCTATGATTGTCTTGCTTCTTATGGAATGGCCCATGCCTTCTCCATTCACGCAATATAATATTTTCATGATCTTTGTGGAGAATGTTCTGCTTAAAAACTTTTTCTAATTTTGAATGTAATTAGCAAAAACAGAAAGATATAAATATTCAGGATAAGGGCTGAGTATCATGGAGAATAGAAATGTCAAGAAGAAAAGCAAAAATGCATGGGTAGCTTTGATGGTTTCTTTGTTTTTTTGGGTGCCTCTACTAAATGTAATAATCTTCCTTCCTTTGGCTATCTTTTTGAGTTCAAAACAGATGGTATTAGCCAGAAAAAGACCAGATAGATATGGAGGATTTGTATTATCGATGTTGGTGCTTTTGCATGCTTCTATAAGCTTTATTTTTAGCCTGAGGGTTCTTTTGATGAGCTATTATGGGATATTATGACAGCATAAAAAAGAAAGATTAATTAATAGTGCTGTTTGTTTCTGAGGTATGGATGATATGATAATGTTTTTTGGAAGCTGGGTATTTGCATTGCTGTTCTTATTTCTTCTGGGAGTTGCTGTAACTTTTTTTCTGTCTTTTTTCAGGAAACAGGAATACAAAGAATTCAATCCAAAAGTCAGTGCTGTGGTTCCATGCTATAATGAAGAAAAAAATGCAGGAAAATGCATCGATGCCATCTATAATTCTGATTATCCTGAAGATATAGAAGTGATAGCAGTTGACGACGGAAGCGACGATGGTACGCTGGATGTGCTTAAGAAATATCAAAAAAAATACAGTAAGATGAAGATTATAAAAGGAAACCATGAAGGCAAATCTGAAGCATTGAACAAGGGTATAAAGAAAGCAAAGAATGAGATAATATTTACTGTGGATGCTGATACTATAGTGAGTAAAGATACACTTAAAAAGCTTACAGGCCCTTTCCTAGATAAGAATGTGGGAGCTACAAACGGCTCATGCATAGTGAGGAACAAGAATAATTTTTGGGGCCTTTTCCAGAATATAGAATACCATTACAACAATCTGATAAGAAAAAGCTTTTCTGTATTGTTCAATGAAGGGATATGGTTTTTCGGGGCTTTTGCATGCTATAGGAAATGTGTATTGGAAAAAGCAGGATATTTCAAGAAGGATGCTCTTACAGAAGATGCAGATATCGCTCTTGAGATTTATTCTAAAGGCTATAAGGCTGTAAATGTGTATGATTCTTACGGCTATGTGCTTGCCCCTTCTAAATTGAAAGATTTTATAGCCCAAAGGACAAGGTGGTGGATGGGGGTTTTGCAGTCATTGAAAAAGAACAGGCATCTTTTTTCCCATAAGTCAAGCTTATCTATACTATTCTTGTTTGTTAACCAATATTGGTGGTCTGCTTATTCTTTGTTATCCCTGCCATTGATAATTTACCAGTTCTATTACTGGCTGCCTTTTGATCCTGGGACATTTTATGAGATATCTGCATACACTTTCAGATGGTTTAGTGCTTCTGGTCCTGTATATGTTTTGTATATGATCCCTGTATGGGGGCTGTCTATCTATAATATATTCGGAGTTTTGTCAGGCATGATAACCACAATACTGTTAATCGGAGCCCTTTTCATGTTTAAAGAGAAATTAAGCCTTAAAAATCTTATAGGTGTGTTTTTCTACTTTCCTTACACGATAGTTTTAAATAGTATCATCATAATTAGCTTGATTAAGATAAGGTTTTTAAAAAGACAATACTTTATAAAATAAGCTAAAAAGGTAGGTTTATGCCAGGAATATTTGAGATCATCAATGGATTATGGACATCAGACCCAGAGATAGTAAGCTGGTATGTTTCCCAGGGAAGAGTCTTATTGGATTATCTGCATCTTATATTTGACAGCATGTTCTATTTTTTTTTATATATGGCTATAGTGTTTACAAGCATCTATCTTGTGCTTTCTATATTCACTGTATTTTTCAAGCATGATAAGAAAGAAAGAAAGTTTGATGCTTCTAAAGCGCCTTTTGTTACGATACAGATACCTACGAGGAATGAGCTGGTTGCTTTAAGATGTGCCAAGAGATGTGTTGATTTTGATTATCCAAAGGATAAGTATGAGGTACTTATAGGGGATGACAGCGATGATAAGAGCATCTCCAATAAGCTGAAGGCATTTGCTGAAAAGAACAAGATTGTCAGGGTAATAAAAAGAGCAAAAAATATAGGGTTCAAGCCAGGCAACCTTAACAAGATGCTTGAGCATTCTAAAGGAGAGATTCTAGTGATATTTGATTCTGATTTTACTCCTGAAAAAGATTTTTTAAAGAGGATCATCAATCCATTTATATATGACAAAGATGTTGCAGCTGTCCAGGCAAGATGGAAATTTTCTAATTTCAGCCAGAATATGGTGACTATGCTTGCATCTACCATAGTCTATATATTCCACCATATCGTGCTAATATTCCTGAGTTATTTTGGGACAGGAAGCTTATGCGGAAGTGCAGAAGCTATAAGAAAAAAGGATCTTATCAGGCTTGGAAGATGGAAATCAGGAAGCCTTACAGAAGATATAGAATACAGCCTGAGGATGCACAAAAACAACAAAAAAATATTGTATCTTCCTAAGCTTGAATGCTACAATGAGGCCCCTCATATTGCTACTGACCTCTACAAGCAGCAGATGAGATGGGCTTATGGTGTTATAACCTCTTATAAAAGCAACATAAAAGGGATATTGTTTGACAGTGTGATTCCTGCAAAAAGAAAGATACTCAGCCTGTTTGCAGGATTCGGCTATGTTATGCCTGTGCTCATAATATTTATGTTTGCTACAGGAACCCTTAGTTTTTTAACGCATTCGCCAGGGCCGATAGATATACCAAGATTTTTTTCAGAGCTGGGGATAAATGTTGTGCTTACTTCAGGGATATTGATAGCAAGTTTAGTGGCATTGTACAGGGAGAAGAAGATAAGGTATGTATTCAAGACTTTGCTGGCTTCTTTTAGTGTGGGTATTGTTACAACATATTATGTAAATAAAGGAATATTTAGGTCAATGATGAAAAAGCCTATGCAATGGTATATGCTTAACAAAGATTCTAGTGATGTTGAATAGTTATATTTTAGTATAGAAAAAGATTTATTAGGAGTGTTGTTCTTTATATCTATGAGGGGGCTAAAAGACAGAACTTCGCAGATATTTATCTTTTTTATAGGTTTTTATGGATTACAACTAGTTGGTGCCATGTTTATAGATAGTTTTGCGCCTGTGTGGGATATTGCTGCAGCTGTTTTTCTGATCAGTGTTTTTTTTGTTATGCACAAGAAAACAGGATTTAAGCCTGCTGTGCCTTTTCTTATAGGGATAGGATTCTTTCCGCATATATTGGGACTTTATGATATTTTTGGAGCAGGGATCACATTGTATGGTGCAGAGCTATTCAATTACCATTATGACTGGATAGTGCATTCTTTCGGAATGTTCTGCTATACGCTTGCTTTCTGCTCTATAAGTTTTGATCATCTAATTAAAGGGCTTAGAAGCAAGATCCTTGTTTTGGTATTTGTGCTTTTTTTTATGAATGGGGTAGGAGCTTTTAATGAGTCTCTTGAATATGTGGGTTTTGATGTGATAGGATATGGTGAAGGGTTTCTGGAATTTGGAGATGGAGATGCTTCTCCTGTAGGCGGCCCATGGGAGAACTCAAGCATGGATGTTATATGCAATCTTTTTGGAATTTTGTTTGGCTTGGGTGTTTTCTTAACTAAGAGTTATCTTCCAGATCTCGATGCTGTTCTTTGAATATATCTTTTCAAAGGTTTCTTTGTTCCTGAATAAGAACAAGAGGCCTTCCCCGGGTTCTTTCCAGATGTTAGATTTCATCTCTGGATCTATATAGATATAGTCTATGCTGTACTGTCTAAGAAGCTGTGTTGTCTTTTCAAGATTTCTTGAATAAAAAATAGTGTTGATGTCTTCTTTTATCCCTTCAAGGTTGGATTGATATAATTGGTTACTGTCCAAAACAGTGTCTCTTTCTGCAACTGTCTGTATCCAGAAGCTGTTTTCTGTTTCTGAGAATATGACTGAACCTTTGTTAGAATTGTCTTTCAGCCATTCTAATGATGAGATTACTTCTTTTGAAGGCTGAGAATCTGCTAAAGATTTTATCTGTATCGCTGCAGGAAGCAGCAATCCTATCAATAAGATAAAGAAGGTAGCTTTCTTTATGGTCTCTAATGCCCATTCTCTTTTTATCAATGCGATGATAGGATAGGTTGCTATAATTATAACTATCACATTAAGGAAAAGGTTAAGATCAGAAAAATAGAAAGATATTGTTCCCATCATCAAAAGTAAAGAATACCCTTTTATCTGTTTCTTATTTTTCCAGACAATATAAAGTCCTGGTATGAACAAAAGAAGGGCAAATGTTGTGTAGCCTATTGAAGCTCCAAGCTCGAAGATAATGTTAAAAGAAGGCTCAGGTATGTTTAGGAAACCCATACTTCTGAATATCAGGATATGGTTGATTATAGAAGGTATTGCAACTGCAAGGCTGTATAGTCTTCTTAATCCATTGTTGATATAGATAAGAAAAGATGCAATTACCAGTAGGTTGATCGGGCTGTAGAAAGCTGTGCCTGTCATCAAAAGCAAAGCAGATGTTTTTGAAAAAGCATCATCTCTTGTATATATATAAAAAGAAAGAAGCAACAAGACCATGGAAAGGGCATGAGGATTTATTATAGTGAACATATAGATGAATGCAGGAGATATAGCTGTCAGAGCTGTTATGATGTTCTTTTGTTGCTCTTTGAATCCAAGATTAGACAGCAATGCATAAAGAATTATCAATGATAACATCCCCAAAACAGAGGGGAGGATTATAGCAGAAAGCGAAAGGCTTAATGCTTTTCCAAGATATGCAAGCAGATGATGGAATGGATTAAAGATATATTCTTCAGGAAGGCCTGACTTTTGTATGCTGGCTGCAAGGTCAAGATGATGGTATGACTCTCTTCCCGGAAGGATTGTATCGTGATTTATAAATCTAAGCAGAGGGACCATTGACAGGACAAGGGCTGCAACTGTGATCATGATATAGATTTTTTTGTTCATCTTAGTTCCTCCACCTTGCATAAAGATTGATATATCAGGATATTATCTTCATAAACCTTTTCAAAGCATTCTCCATCAATATACCTTAACCGGTCTATGTTGTACTCTTGTTTTGCTTTTTCTGAAAAAAAGATATAATCTGTACTGTACTTATTCAGCAGATCTATGGCTTCTATCTTATAAGGGGTCTTGAACATCCGTTCTATGTCTTCCAACCTCTGGGACGGATTTTCTGTAAGAAGGAAATTGCTGTCAACGATATTTTTTCTTTCTGCCACTGCAGTTATCAGGTGGCCTTGTTCAGGAGTTGCAAGGATTGTGCTGTTCTCTTCAGAATTTTCCCTGAGCCAGAGAAGTGCATCGATCTCTGCATTGTCAGGAGAATCTGATATCGACTCCATGGTTATGTAAAAAGAAGCTGTTATTGAGCTTAATATGAAAACTATAAGCATAACCAAAAGAAGATGTTTTTTGTAGTCTGAAAATAAGGTCTTTTTCAGGTAGATATTTGCGTCCTTAAGTGTCTTGGCTGAAAGTATAGCCATTGTTATTCCTAGTATGATGTAGCCTGCTTCAGGATCTATCAGCTTTAGCCAAAGAAGGATCAAGGATGACATGGCAAAGGATATCAAAAGATAAAGGCTCTTGTCTTTTCTTTTTAACAGGTAATTGTAGATAGTGTATATCCCTGCACTGAAAGGGATGACTCCTATAGTTATTATGGCTTCCAGAATACTTAAAGGTGTGAAATAAGATGAGAGTATCTGTGAAGGGATGTTCTGCCAGATGACCAGAGGGCCATGAGCCAGCAATGCCTGCCTGTAGATGATAAGCTGGGTAAAAACTGTAAGGAATATAGAAAACAGGAACAGCTCGGTCTCTGATCTTTCAAGCTTTATGTGCTCAAGCTTTGCAAGAAGCATATATATTATTATGCTTGCAGCAAATATCAATGAGGAAGGATGAAGTATGGAAAGAAGCAGTATGCATATGATTGCTGAATTTGTCTTTTTAGAATCCATGAGAAGATATAATGTGAAAAACATCAAAGGAATTACCAGAGAGTATATAGATATACTATTTATTGTTTCAGAAAGATAGATGGGGATAAAAGCTGATATGAATGAAGCAGTCAATGCTATATTCTCGCTGTTTGTTATCTTTTTTGAGATAAGATATGTTATGATTATGATAGAGGATGCTATCAGGTTAGGGAGAAGCTTAAAAACTATGGTGTCTGGTAGGGGGATGTTGATTATAGCCAGGATATAAGGGTGTATCGGAGAGAAGATATTTGTCTTTCCTCCAAAACTTAGACTGTCTTTGATCAAAGGAAGGCCTGTGTCTTTTATGTGGTTTATCTGTCTTAAGGTATCATAAGAATCATAATTAAAGTTTTCAGGCTGAAACTCAAAATACAGCCTGAATGAAAATACAAGCAGGAATATCAAAGCCAGTATATAATATTTCTTCATCTGTTTTTTCTTTTATTTATGCATTTAAATAAGTTTAGTAAAGCTTTTAAAATAAAAATCTTTAGGATGTTTTATGAGAAGGGCTTCAGGGAATAAAGATATAGATGCGTTGCTGGAAGGGGGTTATGAGACTGATATCATAAGTACTGTGTATGGCCCTGCAGGTTCTGGAAAGACATTGTTCTGTTTGTTGGCTGCTATAAGATGTGTTAAAGAAGGGAAAAAGGTTGTATTTATAGATACAGAAGGAGGGTTTAGTGTAGAGAGGCTTAAACAGCTTAGTGATGATTACAAGGATATTCTTGACAATGTATTCTTCCTGAGACCAACTTCTTTCAAAGAGCAGAAAGATGCTTTTGAAAAACTAAAAGGGTTTGTCAATGACAAGATAGGGTTGATAATAGTTGATACAATATCTATGCTTTACAGGCTGGAATTAGGAAAAACAGATGATGTGTATGGGGTGAACAGAGAACTTGGACTGCAGATAGCTTATCTTAATGAGATAGCAAGAAAAAAAGAGATTCCAATCATAGTGACGAACCAGGTCTATGCTGATTTTGGGAAGAGGGATGGAGTCAAGCTTGTAGGAGGGGACCTTCTTAAATATGGAAGCAAATGCATGATGGAATTGGGCCTAAGCGGAAAGAACAGAATTGTGAGTTTAAAGAAGCATAGGTCGATTGAAGCTGGGAAATCTTTCTTGTTCAATATTACAGAAAAAGGAATAGAAAAAATAGAGAGGAAGTTCATTCCTCTGTAAAGTCCTCCAAGGTTGCCTTGAAATCTTCGTCTTTCTTTATCAGATCTTTATTTTTCATATATTCTCTTGCAAGGATATAGAACAGCAATCCCAAAGATTTCTTTCCCTTGTTGTTGCACGGAACAACTAAGTCTATCTTATTGGACTGGTTGTTTGTATCGCATAGCGCTATTACTGGAATGCCTACCTTTAATGCATCATCTACTGCATTCCTGTCTGGCCATGAGTCTGCAACAAGGACTATGTCAACCTCCATGAAGTTTTTTAAGTTAGGGTTAGTCAAGATTCCAGGAGGATATCTTCCTGCAAAGAACTTTACTCCTGTAAGTTCACCGAACTTCTTTACTGCTTTCCATCCATTTTCCCTTCTTGATACTATCAATACTCTTTCCGGGTCATACTGTGCAAGCAGGTTTGCTGCAAGCCTGAGCCTCTCGTCTATCTCCTGAAGGTTCAATACTGAAAGACCGTCAGGTCTTGTCTTGTATATGAACTTATTCATATATCTTGTCCTGAACTTTGTACCTATATGTATCCCTGATTTAAGATACTGTTCCTGTGGAACTAAAAATTCTGGATTGTTTTCTGCCATTTGTTTTACCTCTAGCAATAAGAATTGACATCTTACTGCAATTATTATCACCCTTGCAGTGTGCTAAACAATTATTGTTTAACTGGGTAATGTGTTGGAATGTGAATAGATTGTTTATAAAGTTATCGGAAAACTAAGTTTTTCAGGACAACAGGGGCGTTATAAAGAAAGTCAATTGTTTATCTGTTGTGTTTTAAGAAGAAGAAATGAATTAAGAAAAAACTTCTATATCTTTATAGATCGGTCCTTCTTTGGTTAGTTCTGAAGAGATAAGTTTGAATTCAGTTATCTTGAATTCTTTTGGTTGGAATTTTATGTTTTTTAATGAATCTACGAATAATTGTTTCTGTTCTGGAGCCAGGAATTTGATTCTTGCTAATGTGATATGCGGATGGAAGTCAAAGTCTTTTTTGAAGTTAAATTTTTCTAAGGCTTTTTCAATATCTTCTTGGAGTTTTGTTAATTGTTTATTTTCTTCTAAACCAAGCCAGACAACTCTGATGTATGATTCTGATGGAAATACTCCTAAGTGTGTTGTCTTGAGGGTGAAAGGTTTGAATCTTATTTGTTTTAAGCATTCTATTATTGCTTGTTTTTCTTCTGTATCTCCCAGGAATTTTAATGTTAAGTGGAATTGAGAAGGATATGTTGCTTTTGATACGGGCAGTTGTTTTTGAATCTCTTTAAAATAATCTTTATTGTCCACATCAATTGCTATGAATAGTCTCATAAAAAGGATTAAAACAAAAAGATATTTAAAACTATCTTAGTTATATTATATTAAGATGAACGTGCTTTTTATCTGCAACCAGAATGAGAACAGGAGTAAGACGGCTGAACTGATATTTAAAGACAGGTTTAAGACGAAGTCTGCAGGATTGTTTAATGTAAAGCCAGTAAGTTCTAAGGATATTGGTTGGACTGACAAGGTTGTAGTTATGGAAGATAGGCAAAGGAGTGAGATAGGAAAAAGGTTTCCTAGAGAATACATGCAGAAACAAATCCTTTCTTTGGATATTCCTGATATCTATAGATTTAACCAGCCTGAATTGGTTGAAATATTAAAAAATAAGATGGAAAAATTATTCTAGCCATTCTTTGAGTTTTTTTAATGATTTTTCTTTGTCTTTGAAGATCTTTGTTTCGCTTACTGAAAGTTCTGGAATCTTTCTTGTTAGTTTATATTTTTTTACCTTCGTGATTCTGTATCTCTGAAAGAGTTATTGTCCACTTTCTATTTGAATGCTATTCTAATTTTTTCATTTTAGAAAAAAAAGAAAAAAATTAAATGTCTTTGAGGCCTCCTTCAGTTACATTGAAGCAAACCTCGCCATCCCCTAAATTTGGAGCATCTATAAGCTTTGCAACCCTGCTTCCTTTTTTTCCTTTTCTTAGATATATCCTGAATGTGGAAGCATGCGCAACTATATGTCCCCCGATAGCAGCAGTTGGGTCTCCGAAGAATTGGTCTGGCTTGGACATGACCTGGTTGGTTACATAGACTCCTACATTATACTGGTCTGCAAGCTTAAGCAGAGTATGCATGTGCTTGTTAAGCTTCTGCTGTCTTTCTGCTAAAGTTCCTCTTCCTATAAATTCTGCTCTGAAGTGCGCTGTCAAGGAATCT
The DNA here is from genome assembly GCA_014729675.1 of Candidatus Woesearchaeota archaeon. Taxonomy (GTDB): domain Archaea; phylum Nanobdellota; class Nanobdellia; order Woesearchaeales; family WJKL01; genus WJJM01. The sequence continues at coordinate 15,512 of WJJM01000062.1, forward strand.
ACTATGATCAATTTGACATTCTCTCCGTTCTTTATAAGATCCTCTACTTTTTCTGTCAAAAGCATCTGATGGTCTGAGTTGTATGCTCTTGCCACTTTTATAGACTTAAGCACCTGCTCTGGATCAAGGCCTGCTCCCTTAGCTAATTGCATTATCCTTTCAGGACGAAAGGTGTTTTCAGTGTCTATATAAACGGCTATAGGTGCTTTTGCATCCTTTACCTTCTGGATGTTTGTAGCCAGGATATGGCCTATCTGGGTCTTTCCAGAGCCGAACTCTCCAAAACATTCTGTTATTGCCCCTGTCTCAAAACCTCCTCCCATCAGCTCGTCAAACGCTTCTGAGGTTGTTTTTATCTTCTCTATGGTATCTCTTTTCTTCAGCAGGTCTGCTCCTGACTCAAAACCCATATCTAATGAATTTCTTGCCTCATTGATCATCTTTCTTGCAACTGCTTCTGTGACTCCTGCTGTATCTGTCATCTCTCCAGGAGAAGATACTGCTATTGACATCAGATCCTTGTAGCCAGCCTCTCTCAGCTTTTCAGCTGTAGCTGCTCCTACTCCCGGCAGATCTGATATTGATTTTTCTTTCTTTTCTTCTGTTTTTGGTTCTTCCATTTTTTGTTCTTTTTTTGATTTTTTTTGAGAATCTTTTGATTCTTCTGCTTCCTTATTTGGAAGTATTTCATCTGTTTTAGCTTTAGCTAACATAAATATCACCTTTGTATTTTAATTTTACTAAAATTAAAGAAAAACGAAGCAATCTGCTTCGAATTTCAATATGAAGCTTACATTGCAGTAGCTTCTTGCTGTTCGATGTCTTTCAGCACAACGTACTCGTAAGCTTTATGCAATACAAGTGCGGCTTTTGGAAGGTCATTGATTCTCATAGAATTTGTTGACTTCCATTCTCCGCTTTTATCAGTATACCTTCTTTGAAGGCTTATTGTCCTGAATTCAGTTTCTTGACCGTCCTTTGACTGGCCTTTGTTTTTCCACACAGTTGCCTGAATTACCCCTGTGCTAAACTTTTTTTCCGGCATTCCGCCGTTGTTTGTGTTTTCTTGTGTCATTTGCGACACCTCCATTGCTTTCGCATCTTATTTCAAACCTCCCTGGTTGTGGGCTCTTGCTGCCTTAGACAGCAACAAGGCCCCAGGAGGTGGAGTTGGCAGTTTTTTCTGCCATTTGAGCTTGAGTTTGGCCCAAGCATAGGTATATGTAAGACTAAGTTCTTTATATATCTCACGCGCGGTTGAACAGTGGTCAGTGGTAGGTGGATTTTAGGGGTAGAAGGTCTGAGAAGGTTAAATTCTTAAGAATCAGGGATGAACAGTGGTCATAAGATAATCAGGGCTATCGAAACTATAAGAACTATGAACAATATCCACTCTATTATCGTGCCTGTCTCTACAAATCCTGAGATGTTTAGCCGGGATACTGGATGGAACAAATTTACTCCTTTCTTTGTAAAACCGTCTATCAAAAGGTGAGAGGTATAGCCAATGAACAATGCAAATGCAAAATGTTTTCCAAGTGTATAATACAATGCTGCAGAGAAAAGTGCTGCTATAAACAATGTATGGAATATTCCTCTGTGTTTTGTTATTGTTGAAATTATAGATGGGAGTACAGGGATATTCCTGCTTATCTTAGAATCTAAGGAATCTATATCCGGAAGCAGTGATCCTAACAGCACTAATCCAAAGAAGATTATCTTATTTCCTCCTACAAAAGGAAATGTCAGAATTCCTATAAATATTCCAAAAGCCATGTGTGTTTTTGCAAGCATGATTGTAGGATTAGTTTTAATGTATATTAAATTATTGATTTAAGTTGATCTTTTGAGATAAAAATGATTCAATCTTAATCTCTAAGTGTGCTCATTGCATTCGCCCACACTATAGCGCTGAAGCAAAGGCTTTGAGTTCTGATTTCGTTTGAATGAGCACTTAACTTAAACCTCACTGAGGCTTTGCACGAAAGAAGTGAGTGCCATAGATTAAGATTTTAATTTTTGCTTTTTATTAAGAAAAATAATTGAGAATTATAAAATATCAAAAATCTATTACTTCTTCAAATCTTTTTTGAGCTTCTTTCTCTATTCTTTGCTTTTCTTTTCTTGTTCTTTGAGCTTCTTTTTCTAATTCTTTTTCAATAGCTTTTTTCATGTAATGTCCTGCATCATAAACAGATCTTATTGCCTGCTCTAAGTTATCTTTATCAGGATTTATATGCTTCCTAAAAACTTGCCTCTTGTCCCCTGGGATACGATCTGGGAAATACTCATTTCCTCTTTCAGTTATACCAAACCCACCCGAACCAGGTTTTGTTCTCAAGCCATCATCAAAAGACTCAATATTTACACTGTAATGTTCTTTGACTTTGCTAAAAACTTTAGACCAAATTTGATCTTCCAAATAAGGGCCAAAATCGAAGCCATTAGATTGCACAAGAATCTCCTTAACTGTTATTGTTTCAAGTTTTGTATCATCCTTATATCTGACAAGAGGGCCGACATCATACCAGATTCCAGGTTGTTTGTATTCATCTGGATATTCTATCATTTTATCTCCAGGTTCTATCGGATGAGGATCGTCTACTTCTACTGCACTTTTTTCTCTTTCTTCTAAATACTTTTTATTGGCTATCTCGTAATCTCTTCTGGATTGAGGGGTGACAAGCATGTTATCTTCTCTACTCTCCCTCGCCTTTTTTCTTGCATCTTCCGCAATGATATGGATAACCAAATCATCAGAAGAATATTTTTTATCATAAGAACCCCTGAGTCCATTTCCAAGAATATATTCATCAACTTCTACCTGAAATTCTTGTCCGAGAAATAATTTTTCAAGTGTTTCCCTTACTTCTTTGTCTTTCATAGAATATAAAAAAATAGAAGAATATATATTATTTATTGTTGTTAAATATATATTATCCAGAATCCTTATTTAACTTCTTCTTCCTGAACAGAAGATGTTTCTGATTTTTCATCAGAGCCTGAGCTTTTCTCAAGATTTTTTATCTCTTCTTCAGGGTCAGGATCTGTAAAGACCAATTGTGCAGTGAATTCCATCCTGTCGAACATGTCGTTTCTTTTTGCTCTTCCTACGAGCTTAAGCTGATTGCCTATAAGCTCTGTCTTCATAGGATTGAATGACTGCGGGTCGTCTTTATACTTGAGCATGTCTTCTTTACTCTTATTCAAGAGCCGTTCTGCCTGATTTCTGAAAAAAGTTGCTCTTATTGTTTCTGTGCCATCATCCAGAACAACGTTCATGACATATGAATAGTCAGGCTGCACTGCATTATGGACCTGACATACAAAAGAATCTCCTTCAGGCCTTGCCCTTTTTCCGCACTGAGGGCACACTTCAAAGAACTTTGGCTCAAATGCCTGGACTATTGTACCGAATATCTCTATGTTCTGCTCGTCCTGATTAAGGTCTGCAATGTTCTTTCTTACTGCTTTAGGGAAATCATTTGATTCTTTTACTTCTCCTACTGATTCTCCCTCTGGATTTATTATAAATTTAGAGCGGTCATTTAGGTGAACTTCTTTTCTTCCTTGGTTCTCCCTTACATAACCTCCAACTATCTTGACTGTGTCTCCTTCATTGACCTTGTTTATGTTCTCTGCCTGTTCTCCCCACATTGTCAGCCTTATGGTTCCTGTCTCATCTCCTATGATTATGTTTGCTACCTTTCCTTCCCTGTTGTCTGTCTTGAATTCTCTTAATTCGAATTTTCTTGTAACTTTTCCTACCACTTCTACATTCCTCATGCCCGCAAGTATATTCTTTATCTGCAGTTTTCCCTGTGTCTGTTCTAACAGCTTTACGCCTAGTTCATTAGCTACAATATGGGCTGCTCCTTCTTTTGAGATAAGTCCTGATAACTGCTTTAGCTTTTCATCGATCTTTGAATTAAGCTCTTGTTCAGAAATCCCTTTTTCCTTTGTTATCTTCTCTATTATCTGCGGTAATGGTATCTTAAGCATTCGAATAAAACCCCCTAAGTTAAAGTGAGAGGGGCTCTTATTTAAAAATATTTGTATTTTAGAAAGCTATTATTTAGGTGGAAGAAATAAAGCGAATCTGTAGGTTAAGGGCTTAAGTTCCATGTTCTTGTCTAAAAGCATTGTGCTCGTTGTCTTGTTGAAAAGGAAAAAATTGTCTGCAGTGCCTCTGGTGTATTTGAGATGATCAGGCTTATTGTCTTTTACGCACTGTTCTGGATCTTCTGAGCCACGGCAGTTGATAAGGATAGAGTCTGCATCACCTATCAATGAATCAAATTCCTGCTCAAGATCTGCCCTTAGCTTTGCTTTGAAATCCGGCTTTACAATGTATCTGCCGATGGAGGCATAAGATATTTCAGTTCCTCCGATTTTTTTAGAATCAGGAAATATAGGCGTCTTTAGTTCTTCAGAAGCCAAACCAAGAATCTCGTCTCCTGAGACTGATACATCATAGATATCTGCTGAGAGCTCTTGTTCAGGATATGCTGAAAGATAATTCTTGAAATGGCTGTTGAAGTGTTTTTTGAACTCTTCATGATAATCTGGATAGTCAGTTTGTTTTCCAAGGTTCCATATTTTATGGCCATCGATCATCTTACTTGTTGAATGTGACCCGCCTCTTTCTGAAAGATCAAGCAATGCCTGCTGCGCTGCTAAGCTTGCTGACTGGTCTATGTACAATAATGTATTTTCTGCTTCCTCTTTTGCCTGCAGGACTATTAGAGAAAGTTTTCCTGTAAAATCAAACTTTTCCTGTTCTGGATCTATTGCAGATGAATAGAAAGTTGCCACAAAGAAATAAGCCAGGCCTATAATGAATCCAGGGATTACTATATAATATAGGATCATAGCTTTTTTTGATGTTTTCCTGTTTCTTGGTTTTTTTGTTTTATTTTTCATGGTGCGTCCATCATCTCTTCAATTCCAAAAGATGCATCCATCTTTATCTCCACTGTTTTATTTCCATAAGGGATATATTGTTTTGCTCCTGAACATGAAGTGTAATAATCAAAACAATCTTTGAATTCATATTTTTTTCTATCTATGCATACAACTATGCATCTTGAAGCATATTTTTGAAGTGCCTGCTCTGTCTGCTTTACCCATTCGTCCTCAAAATATTCATCCGATCTTAAGAGAGTGATAAGTCCAGCCATGTCTGTATAAGCTAGGTCGATAGGTTTCTCTGATTCCATCTTGTTTAGATCTACTTTTACAGGAGTTCTAAGGTAATGTATTAATATCTGCTTTCCATCTATCTCCTGTTTAAGGATATCAGCATTTTTCTCTCTATCGTCTTCTGCATCTCCTGAAAAAGCAAGAAATATGAATATCGCTATTATAAAAAAGAACAAGGTTACCATTAACGGGATGAAATCATCTATTCCTATTGCTTTTTTTGATCTAAATAGTTTATGCATTTTGCAGGTCCAGGATTAAGGTTGCCTCTATCAGTTGGTTGTTGTAAAATACTCTTACCGGAATATCGGGCATCCTTTTTTCTAAAGCGCCTTTCCAGTTTTTTGTATTGAGTGTTTCTTTTTTATCTTTATATTCCAAAGTTAATGAAAAAGCAGGCTGATCTGAATCTTCCTCAACAGCATAACAGCTGTCCAATGAAGCCTGGTTGAAGTTTCTTATATCTATGGTGTGAGGGATTGTTCTTGCTCCATTATGATAATTGAAGCAGGAAGATGTAAATCTTTTTGAAAGTACATATTCTTCCAAGCCTTCTGGAATCTCTGCTGTGTTTACTGTAAAAGAGCCTAATATGTATATGAAAAGTATAAACAGGGCTACAACTACAAATCCAAAGATTGCGTAAAATGGTGCTGTATCTCCTGCATAAAATGCTTTTTTGTCCATCTTAAATCTCCTTTACTGCTTTTGAAACTGCATTTATTATCTTTGACTTGCTAAGCTGTTCTCCTATCTTTATGCTTATACCTGCTTTTGCTTCTGAAAGAGGATATTTTTTTGAAACTGAAGTATGGATAGAAATCTTTTCTTCTATCAATTGGTCCTGTATTAGGCAGGCAAGCCTTCTTGAGTTTGTGTTTGGAAGTATATTTAATTCAAGCCTAATGCCCTCTGCTTGTTCTTTTTCAAGCTGGATCAATAATCCAGTATCTTCTGGGATGTCTTCTTTTACTTCTGCATCTATAAATGCAGCCAATGCATCTGATAAGCCTGAAACAGGAGTTATAATAATATTCCCTATCCTTGATGATCTTTCAGGGCATTCTTGCTTTTTTATCTGTTCTGGTTCAAGCTCTTTTGAAACCTTTAATTCATCTCCTGACTTTTGAAAGTAAATTGAAGAAGGCCTGGCAAATTCTTTGTCTAATGTCTGCCCTTGCCTTTTTACAAAAAGATAGCTTCCGAAATTCGGATCTGCTGCATAGGAATATATTTTTATCTTGTCTTCTTTTATATCAATGTAAAAATCTGAAGTATTTAAAGGAAATTCAAGATAAGCATTTCCAGGCAGTGCGTTGAATGCATCCAATGTCAGGGCTGCATCTCTTGTTACCTGTATCTTCTCAAATATCTCTCCTGTCCCAAACTCTACGCCCGAATAATAGAATATAAAAAATATTGTTATCGCTACAACTATCTCGATGAACGGCTTTAAGGTCAATTGTCCTCTTTTGTTTGATCTGAATTGCATAGTATCAAGAATCATCTTTTTGGCAATAATCTTCAACTATCTCATCTTGACAACTGAAGGTTCTATGATAACAATATTGTCCTGAAGTGCATATGTTCCAATTGTCCCCTGTACCAACCTGGCATTTGCATAGGCTGGTTATCTCTTCACAGTTAAATCTATTATCACAGGCTGGAGGCTCTTCAAAAGCAGAATTTATCTGCTGGCAATATTGCATGTTTGGATTGTCTTGGCATCCAGATTTTCCAGTATAACAAAAATTTTCTGAAGTGCAGATATCCTTTTTTCCTCCCCAAGAGGTGCAGGTGCAAGGGTAATTTTGGATCATGCAATATTTGTCTATTTCGCATTTTTCTAGGTCTTGAGATTTTGGATTAGTCTGCAGACAATCTTGTTGGATAAATGTATTTTCGCAACCAGATATTCCTTCATAGCAGTATTGCCCACCAATGCAAATTTCTGGAATTATGCTTGGGTTGTTTGAGCTTCCTAATGTATTGCATGAGCAAGGGGAATTTGTAACTTTGCAGGTTGAATCTATTTCGCAGGATTTTGGAAGATTCTGTTTATCATTTATGAATTTTCTTTTTTCATCAGATATACAGGGCGGAATCCAGCAAATACCTTTTGTTCCTTTGTAATTCTCTATATATATAGATCTTGTTCTTGGATCATTGGTCTCACTATGGCCCTTATAATCATAAGGAAGTGCATTTATAGCAGCATATCCTCCTTCTACTGATTTTACACAATTTTCTTCTTTATCTAAGCACATCTCATCCTTAAATATCATGGTATCATAATTTTTGCAACTGTATTCTGTGCATTCATAGTCTTCTGTAGATTGTTTTTCATCATATTCTTCTTTTTTTATCTTTGTACAAAGACATAAGCAGGCTTTATCTATATGACATGAGGGTGGACGTTTGAATAAAAAAAGTTTTGTTCTAATGTCTAAAGATAGAGGATATGTAACCTTAATCATTTCTTCATTAGGTAAAAATCCCAAAAGTGCTGTATGTTCGTCAAGAACCAGTTTTTTTGCTTCAATCCCTTCTTCCATGCTGTTTATCTCAGCATTTATCTCGTTGAATGATTCAAAAGAATTGTCTGTTAATCTAAAAAAAGACCTTCCAATCATGACTGCTGCAACTACAAACAAAAGAGCAACAACTAATCTTACTAAAAATTCATACATTATTGCTTTTTTGGAATTTTTCAACATTGTAGTTTATTTATTTTTGTGGTGGGCAAGTAGGTTTTGGAGAGGTTTTTGCAGTATTTAATGCTTGTTTAGTTGCACATCCTTTAAACTGCTCTTCATCTCCAGATAGTGTTTTTTCACAAGGACATTTATCAAACATATTTACCACTCCGTCTCCATCATAGTCCCCTAATGAATCTATCTGGCCCTCTATCTGCTCTTTTTGTTTTCCAAATAATCCTGTAAATACTGCGATTATAATAAATGCTGTAATCAAAAGAATCATCGCTATTATTATATACTGCATAGGCAGTGCTGCTTTCTTTGAATTTCTTAGAGAAATTCCAAGCCGAGTTTTATTCATTGGTATCACCTCTAGAGAAAGTTATGATTAAAGGTATATAAATATTTGGATAGATTTCAGGAATCTGTCTTCTGATATTTAGGAAAAGGACATCTTGTAAGGCTATTTTTGATTTTAGGGATATGTCCAGCATCTAATCCAGAATTCCATGAATTTAAAGTGCTGTAATCATAGGTTGGGAAAAAGCATATTCTCCCTTCTTCCGCGTAATATAAAAGATTATTGTCTTTCATCTCTGAATCTAATGTGAAATCAGGAAGATTTGCATTGATCTCTGGATGTCCATCCCAACTGATTGTTAAGGTGGATGCGTCTGAAAATCTTGGGCCATATCCTCCATTGGAACCTATCCAATAATCATAGAAATTTTTAGCTGCTTTATTTTTGCCTGCAACAACACATGGAGTTAATCCTTTTATTTTTTCTCTCTCTATTGCCTTTCCTTCTTTATTTCTTAATTCGATCAATGTGTCTGAAGATGATTTTAAAATGACCAAGAAATAATCTTCCAGATAATCAAATCCACCATGTTCGATATAACATTCTCTTTTGAAATCCATTTTCTTATTGCTCTTTAATAAAACTATAAAATCAAAGAATGCAGTTTCCACTTTTTTTGGATATTCTGTAGTAGGCTGAAATTTGCCTTCTGGCTGTTCTGGAAGAAATGCTTGAAAAATTTTAGATTTCTCTGCGACCCTGTTCAGGAATCCAGAAGGTGCAAAAAATACGCCTATTATCAAGATCGCTGTGATTATCAAGATGAGATAGACAATTATCCTTTGAGTTGTCAATGCTTTCTTGTTCATTTTAAGTATGTGTTTAGGATAGATATTATTGATTCTCTTAATCCTGAATACCAAAATACTGCCCATATGAAAAAGAGCAATACTATGATTATCACGATTATAGTCTTCATGGATAAGTCAGCTTTTTTTGTTTTCATGTTGTTGCACCTGATTCGATTGCACAAAAATTTTTTACATCGTTCAATCTTGAGATTACTATTGAATTTATCTTGTCTCTTTGTCCGCCAACAGGCAATCTTAGGATCTCTTTGCCTATCTTGCTTGTCCAATCATCATCCGCAACTCCATAAAAGGTTATTGCATACATTTCTGATTGAGATGTAAATCTGCTAGCTGGAACAAATAATGCTCCTTTTCCTTTGTATTCCTGAATGTACTTTTCATAAGTTATATAGTTTCTCTCTTGGATGCAGCAAAAATCATCTCCTGAGCATGTCCATTCTGGATGAGAATATCTCGCTTCTTTAGAATTACAAGTAGGCTTGCAACTTCCTCCTTTGTTAAGACATTTGTCCCTTTTATTTTCTGAAATATAACATTTCTCACCCAGTTTTTTGCATTTTTGTTCCTGGGTTTCTCTTACTTCATTTGTAAATTTTCCTTCTGATTCTGAAAAGCAATAGCCTCCTCCCAGAGGATAACATTGATCTGAAGCATCTCTTACAATATATTCTGTTTCTCCAAGATATGTCCTAAGCTTTGTTCCTTCAAAATCCTGGATATTTTCTTTTATGGTAAAAGAATAACATATAAAGCAAGGATCTTTGCTAAATGGGGTCCATTGTAAGTCAAACATTTTATTAGATACACCTTCCAACCATATATACCAGCATTTTGCAGAGAGGTCAGCTATATGCTCCATCGCTCCTTCTTTTGTCTGAGGATAACCATCTCCTGGCACTTCTTTGTGTATTGTCTTACATGCATTTGGAACAACTTTGCCTATTGTAGGGATATCTGGAGAATTGATCCTTGCCGCATTAAAACTCCTGCATAATGATTCTGAGGCTTTTTCAGGAGCCTTTGCAAACAGCATGCTGAACAGGCCCCCTATTACGACCAAAGCTAAAGTCAAAAGAGAGATCTTTATTATCATATTCATCGAAAGAAGCCCTTTTTTATGGAACATTTTCAGCCAGCCTCCTTACTATTACAAACAAAAAGAATCCAAGAATCAAAGCAAGAAGTATCATCACTAAGAACTTATAGGTCATGGCCTTGCTGTAGATTCCTCTTTTTTGTCTCATATCGGAAATATAAACAGGGAGATATATAAATCTTATGATAGAAAAAAATAAAATCCTGGGAATTCAAAAATTCCCAAGGAAAGAGATTAATCTTCAGGAACACAGCATTTCATTCCCGGATGTGAAGGCGCATCTTTTGCTCCTAATATCGATCTTTCATCCTCTCCGCATTCATCGTCCCATCTTCCCTGTTCTCCTGAGGAGGATGTGAATTCTGAACATGTCTGTGTTACGTCCTCAACTTGGCCACCGAATCCTGCAAAATATCCTGTAAATATCGCAATGACCACGACAAGCACAACTAAAGCTATAGCTGCAATTATTATAGTGGTAACAGAAATTCCCTGAGCTTTATTATCCATTTAGTTCACCTCGTTTTTGATATTAGTGTTATTTGTTTGTTTATATATAAAGTTTTTGATAATTTTAAGTTGATTTTTTGTATTTTTAGTTATTTTAAAAAATTTGATTTCTATTTAAAGATTATTGATATTTTCTTGGTGTTGGTTTTTATTGTTTTTTTAATCCTGATTTATATTTAAGTTGCGTTCGCCATTGCTTTAACAATAGCGTTTTTTCGGCGAACATAATCCAACCTTTGGTTTTTGTAATATCTATTCAGTCAATTGCATATGTCAAGTCTTATGTTCAAAATTCCGGCATCTGTGGGTATAGAGCAGCATGGAGAAGAAGATATCTTTTCTCCTGTGCATACCCCTCTTGATACGTGCAGAGGATCAAAATCCCCCTCAAGTTCTGCTGAAAGCTCAAAATCTTTATTTAAGGGGATTAATGTTTTATTCAATAATACAGCCATAGTCTCGTTCGCATATTCGCAGGAATACATATCTTTAGCTTCGCAGTAGATTATCCCTCCCTGATTATCATTTGCGCAGTCCTGTAATAGCTGGGTTATCTCTAATCCTCTGCAGTCAGTTGTTGTCTGCAGGGCAGCTCTTAAGAGGTTAGAGGCAAGTTCTTTATGTGTATAGTCTTGCTTTAATGATGCAGATTCTTTTTGGGCTATAATGAACAAAGCAAATAATATAGCTAATGAGAAAAGTATGACTATTATGACCAATCCTATTATCTCTGTCTGTGATTTGGTTTTCATTCTTGAAGATATGTTCTTACATAGATTATGCCTAGATTCTTCCTGTTCCCCACTGGATCGTATATCAAAGTAGGTACTGGAGTAAGAAAGCTGCTCTCTCCTCTGGGAAGATCATATATAACCCAGCTTTTTTCTTCTGGATATGTCTGGTTGATAGTAATCCTGCTGTTGCCGAATAAAGTGAAGTAATAAGCTGTATTTTCATTGATTGTCTTGTTTGCTCCATCTATCTTATAAAAGTCTATATAGCCTTTTGGATCGTTGTTGAATGTATATTCCAGTTCAGGAAGATGGGATGCTATCTGGGCAATCTCAACTGCCTTCAGCACCGACTGCTCTCTCTGCTCGGCTCTTGTTGAAGCAGAATGTATTCGCGCATAGAACATGAACCCAATCCCTAACAAAAAAAAGAAAACTACTAATATCGCAATTGTTTCAAACATCTTTACCTGGGCTTTTGCAGTTTTCATTTTATTCTTTTTCTTAATATATCAATGGGCAGGATTGTTGTAATAATCTTTGATTGTCATCTGATATCTGGCCTGAAAAATCATTTATCTGATTACATTCGTCTATGCTCTGGCAAGTTTGAAGATAATCAGATAAACCAATTGCATTGTTGCCGTAAAAAAAGCTACACTCTGGATCGTTGGTAAAATGTTCAGAAAGTTCAGATTCTTTCTCTGCATAGATAGCTGCAATCAGCTTGTATTTTTCAAGAAGCTTGTTCATGTTGCAGTCATATGTTTCTTTGTCTTCTGAGAATATTGCTCCTAATTTTGTTGAGTCGTCTATTGTGAGGGAGGAATCTGAAGTTCCGTCTGAATCATAAAAAGTTATTGTTGAATCTGAAATGGATACCTTGCTTACATCTTTGCCAGCTATATTAGATGGAATTGATGGATTTCCACTAAAACTTATCAATCTTTCTTTATCATGCCCTTCATCGTTTATGTTTGAGCATGTTGAATCGCACTGGATTGTTTCTATCTCCTCAGGAATCATCTCCAAAAAGTCTGTTGATTGTCGAGAATCATCAAAGATGTATCTAACAGTAGGAGAAGTAAGATAAAATAGATTAGCAACCTTAAATGGCTTGTTAAATACCTGTGTCCATGTTATGAGCTTTTGGCTTTCTATCTCAGAAGGAGCAAAGACTATCTTTGTTGGAGTTGGCTTTCTTGCATCACCTATGGAATAAAATGACTCGTCTCCATCGCAGACAAACTGCATTGCAGCAGGAGAGGTTATGTCTATCTCGTTTAATGCCTGCTCTTCAAGCTGGGCTCCTGAAAGTATAGGGTCAAGCTGCTTAAGCAAGGTTGCAGAAAGCCTTGTCTCTGAAACATCCTTCTGCTTATAGACTATGCCTATAAAGAAAAGAAGGATTATTGCTCCTGCTATCAGTATGAATATCCATGAAAACTGTATAGAAACTTGTGATTTTCTTATTGCCATTCTGAAACCCTTGCTTTCTTTCCAAGGCCTTCGACTCGCAAGGTAATCCTTCCATTTATCGGCTCTACGCAGAGAGAGTTTAATTCGTCTTCAGGTGGAATTTCCAAGTCAGGTGTTTTTATCTTTATATCTGCCCATGGCTCAAGCATAACATTTTGTGTGTATGACTCCCATGCGTCGCACATCAAGGCATTGTAATCTTCATGAGCCTCATCGCAAACACCATTGGAAGGAAGTGAAGTGGTTCCGGGATCATACTTGTCAACAAAACAAACTTTTTCATATCTTGAAGGCAAAGAAAGCTCTACTTTTCTGACGGTTCCTGTATCCGGAGCTATGGTTCTTATCTCCCTTTCGAGCTCTTTCTGGAAATTTACAAGATTGACTCTTTCAGTCTCTCCGAGAAATCCTGAAATAGCCCTGTAGCCGTAGAGAAATATAAGGCCTGCCAGCACTATGGCCAGTATATAGATAAATATCTGCTGGGCCTGGGCTTTTCTGGAGGATCTCATTTTTTCTTTTCTTTCTTCTTTTTTATGATGTCTGAAAGCTCTTTGAATGTTTTTGAAGATTTTCCTTTTGTTATCTTGGATAAGCTCTCAAAAGCGCCTTTTGAAGGTTTTTCTTCCTGTTCCTTGGCTTTTTCCTTTTTTTCTGATTTTTGTTTTATCTCCTGTTTTTTAGATTTTGCCTTTTGTTTCAGTTCTGACAAGGAATGGAAAATATCTCTTACTCTTGCTTTTTGTTCAGAGCTGAGTTCTGATGGTGTTTCTTCAGGAGCTACTTTTTCTTTTATTAGAGAGGCTAATTTTTCAAACTCTTCTTTTTTCTTTGGAGAAACCTTTGTTATTTCTATCAATGAAGGGAGCTTTTTCCTTTTTCCTTTTATATGCTCTTCAGTCAGTTTAGCCAGCTTTTCAAACTCTTCTTTTTCCTGGGGGATCTTTATCTCTTCTGGCTTGATCTCTGCTTGCTTCAGCATCTTCTTTGGCTTGAATTTCTTAAAGGTTTTTGCTTTTGGTTCTTTCCACGGCTTCTCTTTTTCAGGCTTTTTCTCTTTTTCTTCTTCTGAAGCAAATTCTTCAAATATCTTCTCTCTTTTCTTTGTCTTTTCTGCAAGCCTTTTTCTCAGCCTTTCTAAAGCTGCTCCTCTCTTTTCTGGAGATGCTGGCTTTTTAGGAGCAGGCTTGGTCGATCTTGTAGGTGCTCCTGGCCTTAAAAGCATTTGAGGAGTTTTAGGCTTTGGAGCAGGCTTTTCTTTTGCCTGCATCTCATTATAGACAATAAACCCTGCTCCTGCGATTATCATAAGCAGTCCAAGTATAAAGAAAATTATTCCGAGAATACCTCCTGATTCAGGATAGTCTGTTGGGTCTACAGGATCTGTGCCTGCTTCAATCTCTTCTCCATCATCCCAGCCGTCTCTGTCTGTGTCTGGGTTGTTAGGGTCAAGATAATCTCCTGTCCTTTTGAAATAATCATACTCTTCTTTGTTTGTCATTCCGTCTTCGTCTTCGTCTTCATCGCCATCTAATATTCCATCTCTGTCTGTGTCTGGGTCTGTTGAGCTAAGTCCGGCTCTTGTCTCCCATGCATTGTCAAGATCATCATTGTCATCATCTTTCTGGGATTCTGAGCAGCCATCTTCATCTACTGATTCTCCTGAAGGTGTGTTCCCGCAAAGGTCTTCATCATCAGGAACCCCGTCATTATCTGCATCATCTATATTTGCAACTGTAGGGTCTGAGCCTGCAAGATACTCCTCATAATTGTTTACTCCGTCATTGTCAGGATCTCCGTCTCTTCCATTATCTCCATGAGGATCCCTTGAATCAAGCCCAAACCTGTTCTCCCAGTCATCAGGAAGACCGTCACCATCTGTATCTGATTGTGTATGTGCGCAGCCGTCGTCATCTACATCCATTCCGTAAGGAGTATCATCGCATTCATCCCTGCTGTCAGGAACTCCGTCCCCGTCTGAATCCTGGAAGTCTATTATCTCTGAGCCGTTTGCCTGGTTGCCTACATTGTCAAATACTTTATAGCAGAACCTTTTCCTGGATGTTATTACCACTGGATTATTGTATGGATCATCAACTGCAGAGCATTCTGATTCTGGAGAGACTGTTGAATAGTATCTGTTTCCGCAGCCGCTGGCATCATTGCATCTGATAGTTACGTGGATGCCGTCTGATTTTGCCTCTTTGACTAAAGTTATTTCAGGAGGGTCTTTTTCCTGGCATTCTGTAGAGTTTGGGTCATTTACTGTAAAGCCGTCGCTTTGTATCGAGCTACTCCAGATGCCTGCTTTATCTTTTGCAGAAGCTTCTATTGTATAGCTTGCTCCGATAGAAAGATTAAGGTCTTCTATGCTTGGAGTTGAGGATGATGTTGTTGTCCATCCGATTATCTGCTCTGAATCAGAAGACCTGAGTATAGTGTAATTATAGCCATCTATTGAGGATACATTGTCTGAAGCATAAAATTCAGGATGTATCTCCTCTGTGCTGCAGGTGTATTCCCCGTCATCTATCTCGTCCATTACAGGCGGGGACTGGTCTATCTTGAATTCTATATTTGCATTTCTAACTACAGAATAAGGCACTCCAAATTCACATCTTAAAGGGAATGTATATGAGCCCTCTTCTAGTGTCTTTGGCTCAGAATGTTCTGTTGAGCCTGTATCTGTAAATTCACTCCAGTCCGGACCTTGCTTATATTCACAGAAAGCGTCCTTGTTTGTTCTGGCTTCTAAGATAACATCTGTTTCGCCTATTGTCTCATTAGGCAGCAAGGAATCAGAAAATATCTTCCCTGCTATGCTGAAATTGACACTAAATGATATTTCTGAGGTGTTTGATATGTCTCCTGCTCCATTTTCACAGCTGACATTATAGTGGTGTTCTTTACTGTCATCATCTGCTGTCAGGCTTATCTCTACCTGATGGGGCTTTTTAAATTTATTCTCATCCCAGCCAGGAAATTTATTGCCCATATTCTCATAAGCGGAGGCTGCATTGCTGAACCTGCAGATGGTCCTGTCATCAGTAGCCACAATAAGATTGACTGAGTTTCCCTGGATAACTGGATCAGGATCTGCATATGCTGAAAGGATCTCAGGAGTTGTATTGTCATATTCTATAAGGAAAACAGCTGGAACCTGGTTTACATAACCAAGAGAATCTTTGCATTTTACATGCATCCTGTAGTCTGGGTCTGTCGGAGTTGCCTTATCAAAATCAGTGATCCTGTGCCTATGGTCTGAAAGAGGGGTAAAGAAATTTTCTTGAAGAAGGACCTGATCAAAATCAAAGTTTGTTCCAGCGTATTTGCAGAATGCTGTCTCTTTTGTAGTGTTTATGACAACATCAAATACTGGTTGATTGGACACTCCAAAACTAGGCTCAACAAGATGGATGCCTACTGGCTCATCTATCCTTATTATCCCGCAGTTTACAATCTCTTCATTCCCCCCATTGTCTTCTGAAGCATAACAGAGCTTTGTGCTGTTATCAAGAGTCAAAAGTTCAAGAGTAATGTTTTCAGGGCTGCAATCTGGCTCATCTTTTTCTACAAGACAATACATTGTTTCATAGCAGCCAAAAGAACTGGTAAGAGGGTCATCGCATTCAAAGCTTACATTGACATCTTTGTTGCTTGCAAATACCCATGCAGACTGGTTGGTGCTGAAAGATGTGTCTCCTTTAAGATAGACTGTTGTATCTGGAGCAAGCTGGTCTATGGTGAAATAAAAAGGCTTGCTGTCTTCAGCCTGGTTAGATATTGCAGTGCAGACAGCCCTATAATTAGAATAATGCCTGTTTTTATCAAGAGTCTGCTCTGTTGAATGAGATGTGGAATCCGAATCTGGAGTAAATGATTCTACATTCAGCTCATTTTGATTCTCATATTTTACAAGCCTGCAGGATGACTTATCTTCAGTGGTTATATTGAACCGAATATCTTCATCTGCAATCGCACCTGTTGGCGAAACTATCGTTATAAGTTTGAAAGCATCTACATCTATAAAATCTATTGTCTCTGTGTTGGCATTTCCAAGTTCGTCTTCGCATGTTACCTCATACATATAATAGCTGTCTTCTTTTCTGTATTTCTGCTCAAGCCATTCTATCTGCTTGCCCGATATCAAAGTGTCTGTATCTCCTGTATAAAGGTCAGTCAGTGTATCTTTGCATGTAGCATCTTCATTTAATGTTATGTTGAATATTATATCCGAGTATATCGCTCCTTCTGTTTCAGTTACATTTTCATCTACATTGTATGTTATATTGATATCAGGAGGCATCGTATCCACAAATATAGTCATGTTTTGGACCTGTTCCAGATTGCTGTAGTCATCTTTTGAGTAAAACCTAAGATTGTATTTTGTTCCTACAGCTGAAAAACTAAAGCCGTCGCTCTCTATCTCACTAGCACTAAGCTCAAAAGAGGATGTTTCCGGATCAAACTCTCTCTCTTTGAAACTGCAGCACCTTTCATCCTCTATCTTGTTTAAGCAGTAATAAAACTTGTTAGCGTCTTCTGAAGAAGTAAAGATGATTGAATTCTCAGATGTCAGCTGGATGTATCTTTCAGGAGGAACAGTTACAGGAGATGTTGTATCTTTATCACAGGTATCTCCACTAAACTCCATGCAATCCGATGTCCCATTATAATCTCCGTCTTTATAGCATCTTTCTACTCCTGAATTGTCAGGGTCGCCCCATCTGCATTTTCCCAGGCCACAGACATCATCTGAAGGAATCAATATTTCAGGTATGTCGTCTGAACCGCATCCAGAGAGGGTGAATTCATTGTTTCCTATGCATTCTGTCTGGTTTTCATAGTGTCTGCATGTAGTTTCTGAATCGCAGGATTTGCAGGATGTTCTTTCACGGTTTGAATAACATGCCCCTAATTTGCCGCAGACATCCGGGGTGCAGCCTATATTTCCAAACACTTCTGCTTCTGGAGAGCATCTGTAGCATTGGTCTGATCCTGTATAGTTTTCCTGATAGCAGAACCCTTTTCCAAAGAAATCATATTCTGACTGCTGCCATAGGCATTCATCTCCATTGCCTGCAATGCAATTATCATGATCACATGCTGACTTTGAGTCATAATCAAAACAAGTCATATCAGTGCAGTTATAGCATGCATCTATTGTAGTTTTGGAATGATCATAATAGCAGAAATTTTTATCGTTCTCTCCCAGACAAAGGTCTTGGGCAAAATAAAGTCCAAAAGGCAAAGCGCCTTGTACCTCAGGATGGCACATACCTACATCCTTGCAGAAAGTAACTCCGCTTGGATTCGGACCTGAACAAAAATGAGTTGAGCTTTCATCAGAACAGTCTGCTGGATTTCCTTTTTCATTTACATCTGCAGGAATCACTTTGTTTTCAACTGTGCATCTTTTCCTGTAATAATTCCCGTCACAGAACTCCCTTGAATAGTCTCCAAGCCAAAGATGGAACTTTCCTTCGCATGACTTGTTTCCAAGTGTTATGGATGTATCTTCTGGAGTAGAGTTTCTGAGTATTAAATTGTAATAGACTGCTTTGACCTTGTAAGTATATTGCTGGCTCCATTCAAGATCCACTTCATCTTTATATGAATCTGCATTGCCTGAGATGAATGTAAGAACCTCATCATCTCTTAAGATGTAATATCCTTCAATATTATTGCATCCAGGGGGTGTCCAGCTGAGAGATACAGCTTTTTTGCCTGGATCATGGTCTGCATTAAATTCTGTAGGCGGAGGAGAGTTGCACTGCTGCTCTGAAAGACAGGCGCATTCTGAAAATATAGGTTCAAGAGCTATATCTTTTGTTTTCCTATCTCCTGGAGAAACACCCTCTATTGTTTCTGAATGATCCACATATGTTCCTGGTTTCTTTACTGTAATCTCGAGATCTGTTTCCTGGGAAATCTTAGGCTGCACAAGATAGTTTCCATTTGGGATTTGGGAATAAGCATATTTGTTGTTTATGATTATCTGAGCTCCGATAACAGGATTCCCTGTTTCTTTGTCTGTTATCTCTCCTGAAATAGTGGTCAATGGGGTAGGAACAAGAACAAGATTAACAACAGGGTTATTTTCAGAAGATACTTCTGCTGTAGAAGAATCAGGCCCATAGTTTGCTTTTGAAGCAGTCACAGTATATGTTCCATATGGGGCTTGTTTTGAATAGCTTCCATCTGCTTCAGATATCACTTTTGTCTGATAGCCTGAGCGTTCTATGGAAACTTCTGCAGAACCTATTGGATTGCCCTGCGGGCCTGATATAGTTCCAGATATGGTTCCTGTATCTGCAGCTGCAAGTTCTATGGCCGCAGAATTTGTTCCAGCAGTTATATCCATATTGATGGACTTTGTATCATATCCATCTTTTGAAGCAGTAATTGTTCTTAATCCCTGCCCTATATCTAAAGAGCACTGTCCGTTTGAGTCGGTTGTGCATGATTCTCCATCTGCCTCTACTGTTGCCTGAGGAATAGATGTTGTTTGATCTGTTTTTGTTACAGTTACTGTCAATGATGTTGTCTCATATGTTAAAGGCTGGCAAAAATCATCTGATTCGCAGTCTTCTTCAGGAGAAGGTATGAAGCTCATATAAAGCCCTCTAGAAGAGCACTCATCAGAACAATCTAATTGGTCTTGAGCTATAAAACAATAGTTTTCGTCTGTATTGCTTATGCATACACAGCAGCCAGGCTGGCATTGGGGAAAATTCAAGCATGACCCTTGCTCTGCAGCCCCATATTCGCAGTCTTCAGGAGCATCCACAAGATTGCATGTATCAAGACAGCAGTATTGTTCATCCTGAGAATAAACTGCTGAAACTAAGAATATAAGAGAAACTACTATAAATATCACAAAACTCCCTTGTTTAAGCTTCATATTACCCCTTTTTTCTGTGTTTCTATTATTAGTTGGCATTTTCATTTAAAAATCTTTAGGTTTCAGATTCTACGCATATGTTATTTTGACATGTCCCTTCAAAGATTCCGTCAAGGTCATCATCACAATAGGCTATATTCCATTCTTCTTCCCAGGATCTTCCTCCACTATAACAGCCGCATTTGTCATCTTCATCTAGGTCAGTATTTTTTGACACTCTTGCGCTTGGACAATAGACACATCCAAGGCACCAGCTGTCATTTATTCCATTATCATCTGTATCTGCATATTCGTATTTTTCTGTTCCATTGCATTTTTCATCTGCATTGCAGGAATCAGAAGTCGCAGGATCATGGATACAAACATCTGATGGCTCTTCCATGCATAAATCTGAGCAATGATCCGCAGTGATTCCATTTGAGCAACTGTCTAATAATGTCCCTTGCTGTTTATCATTGCAGACAGGAGAAGATCCGCATTCTTCTAGGCAAACAACTCCATCTGTCTTTTTTGAAGAGCATACCATAAACCTTACTTCCTGGTAATCTTCTAAGCCTTGATTTATTTCTGAAACTGAAAAATTTGTCTTTTGGATTCCTGCATCACCATCATTGAAATCGCCAGTTAATCCGGGGGAGTCTCTTAACAATTCTACATATCCTGTAGAAGTAACTAATCCTCCTGCAATAAGTTTATTGTTTTTCCATCCTCCTTTGACTGAAAAGACTATGTTGTCTTCATCAGGATCTGCTGCTTTTAGGTTGAATGTTATGTTTTCTTCTGGCCTTGCAAGATAATCATACTCATCTGTGTCTGACTTGTTTATATAATCCAAAACAGGAGGCCTGTTTATCCTTGCAAACCTAAATGCAAATTGCTCAGCGCCTATCCTTGAAAAGGAATCGTTTATTATGATAATATCATGATTTTGCTTTTCTTCTTTGTATATTCTTGCGCCAGGAATCAGGTCCCTAAAAGATAGGATAATTTTTTCGTCTTTTGGAGATTCAAAATATCCAGAAGAGGAATTTTTTATAATATCAAAATCAGGGAATGAATTGTCATAGCTTATGGAATTTGATGCAGCCTTGAATATCTTTTTTAGCCTTATCCTTGATGTTGCTGAATACTCTGCTATTGTGGTTATCGGCTTTTGGCCATGCTTATGGAATGTTACCGGATATTCAGTTATTGCTGTTATATCTCTCTCGCCTATGGTTATATTTGTGGAAGGGGTTCCTGCAGTGATGTTATAAGATGGAATTATTGCCTGTAATGTATCAAAATCAGTGCATTTTGTAAGATTGTCATCTATATATTGTTGAAGGTCTGAGATTGCTATCTCTTCAAAGTCTTTGTAGTTATCAGTATTTGTATTTATATTTCCGAATGAATGGATATTGCCCAGGGCAACTGTATCCAGATCATATCTGCAATATGCAGGAGGATTGTAATGATTATTGCAAGGATACCAAGGGGGAACTTTTGGGACTGAGCGGATGAAATACATTATCCCTTCTTCTGTTATATCATAATCCTCATCATAGATATAGCCTCCATTTTCCCCTATGATCTTTATGCCTTCTTCCATCGTGGCCTTAAGGCAGAGAGAGGTGTAATATTTGAAAGGGTCTGTCTGAAGGGCATCTGACAATGATTTTTCTGCTGTTTCCTGCAATGCAGTTTCTTTTGCCTGATTCACAAAATAAAATACCAGACCAAATATCAAAAGGATAAACATTCCAAGTATTATGAACATAGTCAGCTGTCCTTTTTTTGTTAATCTGTTAACCATTTTTAGTTATTTTTTCTTTTTTGTTAATGTGTTAATATGAGTTTTCTTTTGTATGGGATTTTCCATGTGGTAAATATCTCCTGCATCTCTTTGTCATGTTTTATAGGGATGATGAAACAGCCAGGAGCCAGGAATGTTCCTTTGAACTCTTTGATAATGCCTTTTTCTTTTGACCTGCCTTTCAGAAGATAGACAAACCTGACTGCATTTGATTTCTTGATATTCTTTAGATTGTATGTGTATAAGACATTTAGATTGAGATTATGATTAGAAGAAAGCCTTTTGAAAAGCTGCAGATCCTCTTTTTTAGCCATGTTAACAAGTTAACCTTAAATTGATATTTAAATCTTTTGGTTAATGTGTTAATTTTTATATTTTGGAAAACATTTTTATTTTCTTTCAATGTCAAAAATCAAATGTTTTTGGATTTCAAATTGTTTATAATTCTTTTCAATGTCAAGAATTAGAGATTCTTGGATCTCAAAAAATTATTCTAATTTTTTTCAATGTCAAGAATTAGAGATTCTTGGATCTCAAAAAATTATTCTAATTTTTTTCAATATAGAAAATAATTACATAATTTTCAGGAGCTTGAGGACTATATAATAACTTAATCTTGTCCCTTGCGTCAGTAGAACTGCCTTGCGATTATTCAAAAGTAATGATCTCTAAATCTGGTAAACCTGCTTTGCGATAATAATTTTTCAATCATTATCTATAACTCTCACTGACGTTCGCTGCCTCTACCATCGGCGCAGAGACGTTGTGTCCGGCTCAGATTGTCAAATACTAAGGATAAAACATTAGTTTTTATTTATAAAGCCAAAAATATCAACTTACTCTCAAACTTGTTGTAAGTTGTGGCCAGAGCTTTGCATGTTCCTCATTTTCTGAGATGACAAGATAAACTTGATTTGTCTTATTGCAATACAACCCTGCCCTTTCTACTGCCGGACAGATATTTGTTGTAAAGCCTTCATAATTCACAGCAGTCACTGTTTTCTGCTCAACTATGTTTTCGCTTTTTATCTCTCCGATAGTCTCCTGCACTCCGGTTATCTTTTTTCCAGGCCTTCTTAGCCTGAATATCTTATTGAAATCTTTGATATCTTTTGCATATTCAAAGTCTAAGTTACCCATATCGTTAACAGGAGGATTAGTGGTAAACTGATTTGAGATTGCAGTTATCGGGGCTGTGATCAGGTCCCATAAACTTTCCAAAAATGTTGGATCCATGTCTATCCCTTGTTTGCTAAAAAGAACTATATTTGTCTTGTTGTTATACCATATCCTCTCATCGCCTCTGCAGGTAAAATAATCATTGCCTTCATCTTTAAGGTATGCCTCATCGCAATAATCTGCACTTATTCCATCCATGTCAAGCGCTTTTAAGAATGAATAATCTCCCCTTATGTCTATCGGCTGGTTAAGTGATGTTCCGAATATTACATTATCTGTGTTTTTCAAGACACAAAAATTGTTTACGCATGGAGCCTGATCCTTTCTGTTTGAAAGATAAGGACAGATATAACCTCCTCCAATACCTCCTGTCCCCTTGCCTCTTAACCTGGCTAAAGGTAATTGCTCCGGCACATTATCGTTTGTATCTATATCCTCTGAAGCGTATCTCAATGAATTCAATGTTGTATCATAATCTCCGCAGGAAAGCACAAATTCATTGTCTTTGGTTGTAAGGTCTAACAATGCATTGGCTATCATCTTTGTCCTTGATGTCCAGTTTCCATCTTCGCAATAATGGTCATCTATATATTGTCCTGAATCTATGCAGACAGGATTCGTATTTACTTCGTTTGGATCAAGGCCAATAAACGATTCAGGCTTTTTGTCGTTCTCAGATTTTCCTTCTGGATCTACAAGACATTGGGTATCCTTATCACAAAATCCTGACTTCTTACTGTTCCATGTTCTTTTTTCCCTCTGGCTTGTCCAGTCTCCATCCACGCACCTGTAGAAATATCCATTGTAGGTCTCTGCGTCTCCAGGGCCATGGGGCAGTACGCACGAAGTCCCATTCCAGCAGGAGGTCTTGTTGCAGCAGCCTGTGCCTCCCTGATAAGATGATTTAGTATAATTTCTTTCTTTTGATAAAATTTTTGTTCCGTCTCCTAAAATTATAGATTCATTGCTGAAATCTCCTTCAGGAGAACAGAAGAAATCTCCTTTAACTGAACAGGTGCTCAGGTTTCTGGAATTTGCAGTAAGATTATTTCCATTATTGTCCTTGTATCTTTTTATCTCATCGCTGCTTAAGCTGCAGCCGTAAAATTCTCCTTCATAATTCATCATAGACTTTTCCAAGAAGTTTATATTGAATGAATCAAGGCTTATTTTATTAGGTCCTCCTGAAAAAATCCTTACCTGCATGTCTGAGGTATCGGTTGGAGCAGTAAATGTTTTTTTGACTGTTTCGCTGTAATCTGTCAGTTCAAATGTTTTATAGGTCTCCCCTCCCTGGATCAGAGATATCTTGGTGGGAGAGTCTGATGCATATATGTACGCTGAAAGCTCATATTCTGCACCAGGATAAAGCTTATACGATATGTCCTGCTGTATGTGTGCATCTGAATCGATGAATACGCCTTCATCGATAGAGGCCTCTTCTCTTGTTTCCCAGTCAGAATCATCTGCTTCAAAATTAGGATTTTCTATGATTGAATTGTCATATATCCTTTCATTGCTGTCCACTTTGCTGCTTCTGAAACATCCTCCCACGCCATAGTTGTCTACTTTGGGGTAACGGCTACCGTCGTTTCTGACTGCATCTATATCATTATACGTATCAGCAGGATCATCTCCGCAACAAAGAGAGCCAGTCCATTCAAATCCTGCTTTTATCTCACATAGTAATCCGTTGCTTTTTACTGAATCAAGATCGTCTATCCATTCATAATCTTCTGTGCAGTAGAAAGTTTCTGTCGGAACAAATTTAGTTCCTGAAGTGCTTGTAGATGCATAGATTGGAGAACTCAAAGAACCTGCAATTACGCCTCCTGCTGCTCCCCCTGATGGTGAAGCTATGACTCCCTTGTTTACTAAAGACGAACTTCTGAAAGATGCGGTTGTCCCCTCATTAGGAACAGAGAGCCTAAGAGCATACGCTGGGTTATCTGTAACATAACCCATATGCCAGTTATAATCTTCATCTAAAGTACCTTCTTCTTTCAAAACATATCCTATAAGTTCTTGTTCCTGGATATTTCCTGGAGAAGGCATTGAATGATATGGATTTGTATCTTCTATTATGTTCTCTTTAGAACCGAATGCATAAAGCCAGCAATTATCGACTCCAGAATTTAATGCTATATATCTAAAAACAGGAACTGATATGTATCCTGCAGGCGCAAACTCAGAAATATCTCTTGAGAATACCTGAAATATGTCTTCTGATAATCTCCATCCTGCTGAGATATAACTGTCTTTTGTTGAAGGATCTGAAGTAATCAATATCTTTGTACCATGTGATGTTGAAAATAAAACTCCTCCTGAATTGCAACTTCCGTCGTATGGCCAGGTAACTCCTCCAGAAGGAGCAGTAAGAACATAAGCTGGCTTTGATTGTATCAATGCATCATTCAATCCTGAACTGGAAAAAATCGCATCAAGATTGCCCAGATTCTTTGGACTTTCGTCTGCAGAGACTGAAAATGTTTCTTCGATTGTGTTTTCTGATGATAATGACAAATCAAACTCAAGGAGAATTGATGAGTCAGGAGTTTCTGTCAGCAGATTTATTTTTTCTCCTGTCTCATGGTTGGTACCGTATTCTTCCAGGTTTGAATTGTCAGGATCTACACCTCCGCTGCACTCTCCAAAATGCTCCACCTCCTCCTCTGGATCGTAATAACAGATGTATTCATGCTCTCCTTGTGAAGAAGGTATTGCTGATTCTCCTGCTTTCTTTACAGCCCCATCAAAAGAGCCTGTCCCATCATCAAGTGCATCGCAGGCAATCCATTCTGTTCCGTCTGACATTATGTCAAAAGAGCCTATCTGGAATATTGAACCCTCAGCATTTGCACCGGTATCCCCATAAGTCCCCTCATAACCATGCCAGTAATAATGTCCATCTGTTTCTTTTACGCAGGCAAATTCCTTGTCTGATGTTAGCTGCCCAAGATCTGATTTTAAGATAAAAGGAATCTTGTGATCTTCAGAGAAATGATAGGTGTTTTCGTTTTTAAGATCTATGGAATATGAGCCATCTGATACTTGCGGCAAAAACTGTTTTATATTTGGATTATCTGTTGTTATTCTGATCGATCCGTATTCAGAATTATCATAAGGCTCAAAAAGCTCAGACAACCATAGATGATAAGGCAGTTCAGAAGGGCTATTGATGGTAAAGGATTTTGTTTTTTCTATTGTTCGTGTAAGATGGAGCCTTTCCAGTTTTATCTCAAGGTTAAACGGATATGTCACTGTATCGTCTCCGCAGCAGTTGTCTGTTAAGGTTGTAATGTCTTCATCTGAGTTTTTCCAGTCATAGAATTGGTCTGGGTGGTATCCTTGATCCAGATCTCTGCAGATAGTTTCAGAATAATCTATGTCATCATCAGGATCATCACCTATACAATTGTCTTCAGGCGTGTTTATATCTGAATCTGCATTTTCCCAGGCATGGCCTGCACCAGTACATTCTTCCTGTATATAATCTAGATCTTCATTGCAGGCTCCTGATTGGCAAGTTCCTAGATTTCCTTCTGCATCATTGCAAGAATATCCATCGGGTCTGAATTGGCCAAAAGGGTCGCAGCAAGTAGTAGGGATTGTATCTGCTGGACATTCTATCTCGCAGCATGTCTGAGTTCCGGATATAGTGCATGATTGGGATAGCCCTGTTGACTTATATCCAAATGATGGGCAGGATGTTACTCCACAATCTGTCCAACGATCTATAAGCATCCATTGACCCTTACAATAAACTTGAGTTGAAGTTATTGAACAGGATTTTGTATAAGTTTGAGCTGAACCGCAGCCTACAGGGGCATCAGTTGAGCCACAAGGACTGCAAACCTCTCCAGAAACAAAACAAACATTAAAGATTAGAGAAACTATCAATACTAAAAGAATAAATCTAGGCTTGCTGTTCATTGTGTCCCTCTTTTTTGTTGTAAAACCCCTTAATCAAGTATAGTTAAGAAGATGATATATAAATATTGTTGTTTTGATGTTTATTTAACCAATTCAATTCCTTCAGCTATATACTCCGGGGACTTTTTCTTTGTATTTGAAAAAATTCTTTTTGAAGCTGAAGTTAAAGAAGATTTTGCTTCGTTTGAAGATATGCCTAAACTTATCAGCAAAGAAACAAGATCTTTTGCAGCTCTCATCTCATAAGGATCTGAAGTAAAAGAAGCAAAGCATGTTTCAACTTTATATTTTCTGCATAATCTGATATTCTGCATTATCCTTCCTAATGTCATAGCCCTGTCTGTGAACCTGCTGTTCAGGATCTCGGAGAATGAAAAACCGACGATTATGTTGTTTTTTGAAGCCAGCTCTGCAAGTATGTGATTAAGACCTGATTTTCTGAAATGCATATGGTCTTTTTTTTCTAAAGTTTCAAGATTAAACAGTATATCTGTTTTTGAGTTTTCAAGAACCTGTCTGTTCTTTTCAGAGGATTCAACAATCAAAAGGTGTGTCTTGTTACTCAGCCTGTTTATATTTTTTGGAGCAGATATCAGGGCTGTATGTACTTTTATTTTAGTATCTACCTTTAATTCAGGAACCTTGTTCTTATAGCAGAATATTATCTCCTTATATCCAAGTTTTTCAGCTATTTCCAAAAATTCTTTTTCATTTTTATCAGGAAAAACAATATCTGTAAACATAATACAAAAAAAATCTCTGATTTATATAAAGCTTTTTCTTTGGAATATACTTATATTTATACTTATTTTATTAATTTATACTTATATTTATACTTATTTCTCCACAAGAAATAAGGGGGTCAAATCAAATCCAACATAGAGGTTATTTAAAAACCATTTATAAATACATATATTTATAAAGTCTGGGCATTTATAAAGAAATATTGGTGGGTGGTTAGATTATCATATAATTTGTTTTTAAGACAGCAATGTGGTCTTTGATCAAAGATTAAAGGCTAAATATTGGAGGAAATTAAAAAATGGCAAAGAAAAAAGCAAAAAAGGCTGAAAAAAAGGAGATAAAAGTTGTAAATATCGTTGTAAGTAGTTCTTTGGAGCATGATATTCCTTTAGAGAAGATGGCAGCTACTCTGAGTAATACTGAATATAATCCTGAGCAGTTTCCTGGATTAGTGATAAGGATAAAGGATCCTAAAACTTCTGCTTTGATATTCTCAAGCGGAAAGATAGTATGCACTGGGGCCAGGAGCATGGCTAAAGTAGAAGAAAGCATCAAAAAGATAATCCAGAGCCTGAAAAAGATAAATGTTAAGATAACAATAAAACCAAAGATAAGCATACAGAACATAGTTGCATCTGGAAGTGTAGGCATGGATCTGAATCTTAATATCCTTGCTATGAAGCTGCCTAACACTGAGTATGAGCCTGAGCAGTTTCCTGGATTAGTATATAAGCTTCCTGAAGCTAAAGCTACTTTCCTGCTTTTCAGCAACGGAAAAATAGTGTGCACAGGAACAAAGAGCGAGAAAGAAGTGCATGAGGCTTTAGACAAGCTTATAGTGAACCTTAAGAAAGTAAAAACAAGATAATTGTTTTTCTTTTTTTGTTTTTATCAAATCGCGCTTTGCGCAATCTATCACTTTGTTAAGCAATTTGCCAGTGTAAACACCACTGTTCAAATGCGGCAGAAGAATATTTAAACTTATTTGTATATGGGGGCAGCATGGAAGCAGCAGATCAGATAAAAAGGTTTGGGGAATTTTTTGACAGGCATTATAAGAAAGATATACTTGAAAGAGTAAGAAAAGGTGTAGAGTTTGTTGTAATTGACTTTTCTGAACTTGTGAAGTTTGACCATGAGCTTGCAGATCTTCTTCTTGAATCTCCTGAAGAACTTATCAAAGCAGCTGAAGTTGCGATGAAAGAGGTATTTGATGAGCTGCCTGGTAATTTTAAGATAAGGTTCAACAATCTCCCTGAAAACCAGAAGGTATTGATAAGGGATATAAGAAGCAAACACATCGGAGAATTTCTTTGGATAGAGGGGATAGTCAGGCAGAAGTCAGATGTAAGACCCCAGGTTACATATGCAAGGTTTGAATGTCCTAACTGCGGAAATATAATAGCAATCCCTCAATTAGACAGCAGCTTCAAAGAACCAAGCCAGTGCGGATGCGGAAGGAAGGGAAAATTCAGGCTTTTGAGTAAAGAACTTGTCGATGCCCAGGGAATCGTACTTGAAGAGATCCCAGAACATCTTGAAGGAGGAGAGCAGCCAAAAAGGATTAATGTTTTTTTAAGAGATGATCTGGTTAGTCCGATAAGCGAGAGAAGGACAAATCCTGGAAGCAGAATAAGGATAATAGGTTTTATCAAAGAGGTTCCTATCGTATTAAGGACAGGGGCGAAAAGCACAAGATTCGACCTCATGATAGAGGGGAACTATGTCGAGTCTGTACAGGAAGACTTCTATGACCTTGTCATAACTCCTGAAGAAAAAGAAAAGATTGTAGAGATTTCAAAAGATCCTAAGGTTGAGGTAAAGCTGGTAAAGTCTATCGCCCCATCCATATATGGTTATGAAAAAGTCAAGGAAGCTCTGCTTCTTCAGCTGATGGGAGGAGTGCACAAAGAAAGGACAGATGGGGTGGTAACAAGAGGAGATATGCACATACTTCTCATAGGTGATCCTGGAAGCGGTAAGTCCCAATTGTTGAAGAGGATACAGAAGATAGCTCCAAAAGGAAGGTATGTTTCAGGAAAAGGCGTTTCGGGGGCTGGATTGTGTGTGTCTCCTGATTCGCTTGTTATGACAAATCCCGGAGGCATGCATAAGATAAAAGATGTTGTTGAAGAAAAGCTAAAAGATAATGAGGAAGAATATATTCCTGGAATCTGGAAGAATAAAGATGGTTCTGCCAAGAAAAAGATATTGACATTAGATGATTCTTTAAAAATAAAATCAAAAGAAACAGGAAAGTTTTGGAGATTGAAAGCTCCCAAAAGTATGGTAGAAATGACGACAAGGCAGGGGAAAAAGATATGCCTGACAAAGAACACAAAGCTTTTTTCTATAAAAGAAGGGAAACCAATATGGAAAAAATCCAGTCTGATCAAAGAGGGGGATTATATCGCAACTGCAAGAAATATAGGAATAGACGGGAAAGATGTGCCTTTGACAGTAGAACAAATCAAAAAATGCAATCCTGTTGTCCATGGTGTAAAAGACAATGTAAGTGATTTAATTAAAGAAGCTGTAAGAAACAAAAAAATCAATAAAAGAGAGTTTGCTAAACAGATGGGATTCAATGAAAACCAAGTGTATTTTAACTGGGTAAATAAAAAAGCAAGAGGAAATATTCGCCTAAATGACCTAAGAAAACTGCTTAAGGCTGCTGGGAAAGATTTGTGTCATGTTGCTTCATCTATAAAAGAACTGTCTTTATATAATGGTCATAATATAAAAATTCCAGAATTTTTTAATGAAGAGCTTATGTATTTTTCAGGATTGATTGCAGGAGACGGAGACCTATCTAAAAACAATCAATCTGTTTCGATAAGGATATCCAGCAGAGATAAAGAAATCATAAAAAATTTCAGAAATCTGGCGAAAAAACTTTTCAATGTTAAATGCAACATTTCAAGCAAAAAAAGTGACAAAAGGCCTGAGTCATGGAGATTTAGCTCAAATATTGTTTTTGAAATTCTCAATTCGTTAGGAATTCATTTATCGCCGAAATCAAACAAGATAGATATGAGCAATATCCTTCTGAATATGCCAAAGAAACTAGTTGCTTCTTATCTTAGAGGGATATTTGACACTGATGGAAGTGTGATCAAAAGAAAAACAAGAGGGGCAAATTATGTTGACCTGACAACCACAAGCAGGGAGTTTGCAAAGAAGATACAATTGGTCCTGCTGAGGTATGGGATAAATTCAAGATTAAGAAATAAAAAGGCTCAGCCAAATGAAAAGATAAAAGGCAAGCATAAAAAATACATCCTTGAAATAAAAGGAAAAGACAGTCTTACAATATTCAGGAATAAAATTGGGTTTGATCTTTCGCGCAAAAAGAAAAAGCTTGATATGGTTATCAAAGGCATATCAAAAGATAATACAAACATAGATGTTATACCTTCTGTACATAAGATAATCAAGAAGATAAGAGACAAGCATGGGTTAAAATCAAAACAGATGTTTGGAAGCAAGACAAGCGCTTATTTCCTTAACAAGTTTGAAATAAGCAGGAACAACCTTAAGAATATAAACAAAAGAATCTCAAAATTAGTTGAAAAGGATGAAGATTCTACTATGATTGATAATCTTTCTGGATCTGATGTATTTTGGGATAAGATAGTGAAGAAAAAAATAATAACACCAAAGTATGAATATGTTTATGACCTGACTGTTGAGGATTCCCATAACTTTCTTGTAAATGGTTTTGTAGTGCATAATACTGCCTCAGTAGTGAAGGATGAGTTCCTGAAAGGGTGGAGTCTTGAAGCTGGAGCCTTAGTGCTGGCAAATGATGGATTTTGCGCTATTGATGAAATGGACAAGATGACAACTGAAGACAGGTCTGCGATGCATGAAGCACTGGAACAGCAGACTGTCAGCATCAGCAAGGCAAATATCCAGGCTACTTTATTGACAAGAACAACTGTTCTTGCTGCTGCAAATCCAAAATTCGGAAGATTTGATCCTTACGGAGTGTTGGCAAGCCAGATAGACCTCCCTCCTGCCCTGATAAACAGGTTTGATCTTATATTCCCGATAAAGGACCTGCCGGATTCTGAGAAAGACTCAAAGATGGCTGCGCACATACTGGACCTGCACAGGGATCCAAATGTTGATGAGCCGGATGTGCCTACAGAACTGATGAAAAAATATGTTGCTTATGCAAGACAGAATGTCAAACCTATACTTACTAAAAGCGCTGAAGATGAAATAAGAACATATTATGTTAGCATGAGAAACTCAGGAGGAGGGGAAGAATCCTCTGTAAAGGCTATCCCTATCTCCGCAAGGCAGCTGGAAGCTTTGGTAAGGTTGTCTGAAGCAAGCGCAAAAACAAGGCTTTCAAACAAGATAACCAAGAAAGATGCAAGAAAAGCTATAGATCTTCTTCAGTATTGCCTGAGCCAGATAGGGGTTGATCCTGAAACAGGAAAGATAGATATTGATCGTATAACTACTGGAGTTACAGCTTCAGAAAGAGGAAGGATACATACATTAAGGGAGATTATAGACGAGCTTGAGAACCAGATAGGAAAGACTATCCCTGTAGATGATGTTGTAAAAGAAGGGAGCAGCAAGGGCATAGAAGAAAGTGAGATAGAAGAGATGCTTGAAAAGCTAAAGAGAAGCGGAGATATATTCGAGCCTAAAAGAGGATTTATACAGAAGATTTGAGGAGTTATTATGGAAAATACAAACAAAAAAAGGCAGGTTGCAATAAAGGTCTGGATAAAGAGCATCATAGAAGGCAAATATGTAAAAGAAGAAGGATGGAATCCCAACCATGTAGATATCGGGGGGAAGAGGATAAGCAGGGTTAATCTCATGGGAGTTGTAACTGACATTGAACCTGATGTAGATTATAATTCTTTTGTCATCGAAGACAGCAGCGGAAGGATATCTGTCAGAGATTTTGAAGGGAAAAAGATTGAAAACATAGGGATAGGGGATGCTGTAATGATAATAGGAAGGCCAAAAGAATATGGAGATGAGAGATACGTGCTTCTGGAAATATTAAAGAAGATTGAAAACAAAGGGTGGATAGAATACAGGAAGCTTGAACTGGAAAATCAAAAACAGGATGGTGAAGAAGAAAGTGAAAAAGAAATTTCAGAAAAAGCTGATCAAGCTCAGGAAGTTACAGTAGAAGAAGTGAAAGGAGAAGAAAAAAACGAATCATACAATATTATAGATAAGATAAATGAACTTGATAAGGGGGATGGTGTTGATATCGAAGAACTCGTGGAAAAAAGCGGGAAGAGTGAAGAGGTTATCAACAGGCTTTTGAGTGAAGGAGAGATATTTGAGGTCAAGCCGGGAAGAGTCAAGGTTCTTTAGAAAAGAAGAGGGGTTATATATACTTCTATCAATGCAGCCATTATAAGAAACAGAACAGCTATTAGTATGAGGTCTGATGTGTCCAGTATAACTTTTTCAAAGTTTCTTGTGCCAAATTTTTCTTTTATCACTGCTGCCGAGATTATGCCTCCTGCAAGACCTCCTATAAAGTAACCCATCATCTCAAATATGCCATGGGTAAGATATCTAAGCAGGCCAAGAGATATTATCTGAAAATACGCAGCAAACCTTGAAAAACCAAACAAAGAAGCTTTTTCTGCCAGTCTTGTCCTTATAAAATTGCCTATTGCTGTGGATATTACAGAGGCGTTCCAGCTAAGTATGAATATCCCTCCTGCTCCGTAAAGAAAGGCAAAAAGTATGCAGAATATAAGCACTTTGAGGTTGTTCAGGAATATCAGAGTGAGGGTCTGTACATTATAAAAATCTCCTGTTATCTTCATGTTTATGGACTGGATAGTCAGTGTCTGGGCCTTGAAAAGGTTCTGAACCAAAGAGGCAGGGAGTAACAGATACCAAAGTGAATAAGAGAATACGAACCCCAAGAAAAGAAAAGTCATATAAGATATTATCCTGCTGTGTGACCTTAAGATACCTGCTTCGCTTTCTATGTGTGTCTCTTTCTCTTCTTCTGCCTTAAATGTAGATACAAGAAGAGGGACACATGCCAAAGATGTAAGGAATACTGAGATTATACTGGAATACTCTCTGAATATCCAGTTTCCAAGAAAGATGGCTATGGATGAATATAAAGCACCTATGAAAAACAGCTTCCATGGAGTGTTCACTGCTCTTATCGGAGAAGATAATGATTCAAGCACCATAATAAAAAAAGTTTGCTTAATGATATAAATACTTTTTTATTTTAAAATATCTGTGTTATCCTTAAACTTTTTCCCTTCGGTTGTTTAAGTTCTTTCATCTTTATTAAACCTCTGCTTTCATTTTCCTTAAGAACGCCTGATATGGCGTTTCTAAGGTCTCAAACCTTAGACTCCTATGTGGCCTTTTCTCA
>WJJM01000063.1 GCA_014729675.1 Candidatus Woesearchaeota archaeon
AAAACCATCATGCAGGTCCTGCCCGATCAATAGGATCTGTAAAAATCGTGAGGCCTAGTGAAACGTAGGTCTCACATCAGGTACCTATAGGGTGAAACCCTTAGTAAATAGTACAAAAAAACCATCATGCAGGTCCTGCCCAATAATCAAACTCTGCAAAAAACTTCTCTAAATACAAAAATTTAAATATGTTCAACCCAAATAAACTTAAAAAGAGGTAAAAATGTCTTTACTCACAACCATAATCATTCTTGCAGTCATCATAATCATAGGACTGATAATCTTCAAAGTAACAAAGGCTGTTGCAAAGACAATATTCTACACAACAACCATAATAGGGATAGCAGGCCTTGTGTTTGCTTTTCTTATCTATCAGGACGCTTCTGACTTTAGGGAAAACTTTCCCACAAAGCCAAGCATGCTTCTTTTGGAATCTGAAGAACAGATCCTTGCAGGTATAGAAGGAAGATTCTCAGAAGCGTCTGAACCTACATTGATAGGCTATGATCAGCTTCAAGATATAAAGACAGGCTATAAAGAAGATAACATGGATACAGTCAGGGGAGACAACTATAAGGTATTCATATTCAGCCTGAATTCATTTGAAGCAGGCAGCATAGATATAGGAGAAGATACATTATCAAAAGAACAGGCAGAAACACTTCTGCTTTCAGACAGCCCGATAGATGACTATGCAGATATAGTGCTAAAAGACCAGGATGATGGATACAAGGAGCAGTTCAAGCAGCAGCTAAAGAAAAACATAAAAGATGGTGCAGAGTTCAAGGCCATACTTTTCTCTTCATTATTCTCAGAGCAGACAGAAAAAACAGGCTCTTTGTTCATCTTGGATGAATACTCAAAAGGAAACATAGAGATCTATCCGGAAACCATAATCTTCAAGCTTATGAAAAGGGTTCCATCTTCAATCTTATCAAGATTAGTAAAAACAAAAGAGGTATAAAAAATGGGATTATTGGACAAGATAATGTTTTGGAAGCATGATGATGAAGAGCTGCCTTCAGCAGCTCCCCCTTTAGGATTAGAGAAAGACAACCTTGGTCTTGGCATTGACCAGCAGTCTGCAGGAGCAGGAGCTGCACCTTCTATCCCTCAGACACAGGAGTTTGAAAGGCCGGGAGTTTCAACACCTTCTCAGTTTCAGCAGCAGCAATACCCTCAACAGCAGCCAAGACAGCAGTTCCAGCAGCAATACCCTCAACAGCAGGTATCCAGCAAGGACATGGAACTTATATCAGCAAAACTTGACGCATTAAAATCAGCATTAGACAGCATGAACCAGAGGCTTGCAAATCTTGAACGCATTGCAAGGACAAGCAGCTATGAATAAAGAGCAGAAAAACAAGCTTTTCTTGTTTTTATCAACAGCATTATCTGTAATATTTCTAGACCAATTGACAAAATATATTGTTCACACTAATCTGAGCATAGGTCAATCATTTTATGTCATAAAAAACATATTCCATCTCACCTATATCTCAAACACAGGGGCTGGATTCGGAATATTTAAGGACTCAGTATTTTTGCTTTCTTTTATATCAGTTATAGCGATAGGAGCAATAATATATTATTATCCTCAGCTGAAAAACAGGTTTCTTCAGTCTGGAGCCGCATTGATGTTAGGGGGAACAATAGGCAACCTTATAGACAGGATATTCAGAGGATATGTAATAGATTTTCTTGATTTCAGGATATGGCCTTTATTTAATATAGCAGATACAGCTATAACTATAGGTACATTTATCCTGATAATATATTTTATAAAAGAAAGATGATCATTTCTTAGAAGAAGATTTTTTCTTTTTACTGCCTGCCTTTTTCTTTGGCTTGCTCTTGCTTCCTGTTTCCTTTTTAGATGTTTTCTTTTTTGTGGATCTTTTTGATGATGCCTTGCTGGCAGTCTTTTTCTCCTCTTCTTCATCCACAACCTCTACAGGAGGAATATTGTCTGCCTCTTCAAATTCATAAGATTCACTCTTGCTAAGGCTTATTATATACCCTGCTCCTGTAAGCACAAAAGGAAAGATTATCTCTTTGACGCTGAACCTCATAAAATATATAACCAATATATTTACAAAATTCACACAATAGAAAAATATAAACATCTTCCATCCCCATTTGCTGCCCATTCCCATCAAAGCAACAACAGCCATAACAAAAAGCAGTAAGAACAACATTATCTCAAAAACAAAAAAACCAGACCTAAGTTCAAATATTATAGATATCATGCTCCAGAACAATGCAAATAACAGCAATAATTTTATCGTCAATAATCCTCTGCTAACTCCCATTTTAATTTTGTTAACAAGAACTGATATATAAATATTTCTATATATTACCA
Organism: Candidatus Woesearchaeota archaeon; assembly: GCA_014729675.1. Classification (GTDB taxonomy): domain Archaea; phylum Nanobdellota; class Nanobdellia; order Woesearchaeales; family WJKL01; genus WJJM01. The sequence goes on from WJJM01000063.1 coordinate 2,363, forward strand.
CTATAAAATAGATAATCAGAACTCTTCAAACTCTTCTAATTTCTTAAGATATCCTTTTTTTCTCAAAAAGAAAGTCTGGCTCTTTGAATATTTGTACACTATATCTCCTTTTTCATCTCCGCCGAACTCCCATGGCTCAACAAGGATAACATCACCTTCCCTGACCCACAATGTTCTCTTTAACCTTCCTGGAATCCTGCAAAGCCTGTTCTTGCCGTCCAGACAGCGAACTTTCATCCTGCTGCCTCCGACCCTCTGCTCAACGATCCCAAAAGTCTGATTACCTCTTGGAAGTCTTATCCTTGATATCTGAGTCTGTATCGCTTGCTTCTTTGCCTGCTCTTCTTTCTTTTTGCTCATATGCTCTTCAAATAAAGAACTATTTATAAGTCTTGTGGAAAAAAAGGTTGAAAATATTAAAAGATGAAATCTAACCAGCTTTTAGGTCAGGCTTTGATATATATATATATATATTATTAAAAGTCTGTTTTACGATTAGAATTTTTTAATGTTCATAAGAATAAAATTAGAATTCAATACTATTCATCCACATTCTATTTTTGATAAAAAGCAGAATTAAAACTTTCAATACTATCTTTAAGTCAGACTTTGATATCTATGATTGAAAGCCTGCCTTGCGATCAGGATTTCTAAAAATCCAATCTATGGCACTCACAGCTTCGCTGTTCGTGCACAGTCTCACTCCGCAGCTAAGCTGAGTTCTGGCTTTGATTCTAATCAACTAAGCAGCCAGATAAGCTAACTTAGTTCTC
>WJJM01000064.1 GCA_014729675.1 Candidatus Woesearchaeota archaeon
ATTGTTGACAATTTTAGAAAATTTATTAAACTTGTATTTTATAACATCCATTGTAAATAGCACCTCTTTTTTGTCTGGTAACTAAAAAGAAATTATCGGTGCTATTTATACTTATTTAAAAAGCAATTCTACAGAGCCGCTAAAACAATAAACCTTAAATACTGCTTCTTATATCATCACGATATGGCAGAAAAGATAGAAAAGCTGATTCCAGACACATCTGTGATAGTTGAAGGGATATTGTCCAGCAGGATCAGCTCAAAAGAGATTGAAGTGGATACAATCATAATCCACGAAGCTGTACTGGCTGAACTTGAGCATCAGGCAAACGAAGGAAAAAGTATAGGCTATCTGGGTCTTGATGAGATAGAAAAGCTGAGAAAGATGTCTGATGACAGGCTAAACATAACTTTTGCAGGTACCCGGCCAAGAGCATCAGAGATAAAATATGCTTCATTAGGAGAAGTTGATGCTTTGATAAGGCAGATAGCCTATGAAGAGGATGCTGTCCTGATGACTGCAGATAATGTTCAGGCAAAGGTTGGAGATGCAAAAGGCATAAAAACTATGCTTGTTGAAAAACACGCAAAGGTAAAGAAGCTGAAGCTTGAATCTTTCTTTGATGATATAACAATGTCTGTCCATCTCAGGGAAAACTGTTATCCTACTGCAAAAAAAGGAAGGCCTGGGAAATGGAAATTTGAAAAGATCAGAGATTCTCTGATTAAAAAAAAAGAGATTGAAGATATAAGTTCTGAAATAATAGAAGAAGCTGAATCTGCTTTGAATGGATTTGTAGAGATAGAAAGAAAAGGCTCAACAATTGTCCAGCTTGGAAAATACAGGATAGTCATAACAAGGCCTCCTTTCTCAGACGGATGGGAGATCACAGCAGTAAGACCTGTAAAACAGCTTTCATTAAAAGAATATGATATTTCAGAAAAGCTTCTAAAAAGGCTTTCAGAACAAGCAGAGGGTATACTCATCGCAGGCTCTCCAGGCATGGGAAAATCTACATTTGCTGCTGCACTTACAAGATACTATGCTGAACAGGGAAAGATAGTAAAGACAGTAGAAGCACCTCGAGACCTTGTACTGCCTGAGATAGTCACTCAATATGCAATATCTCACGGCTCTTCACAGGAAATACATGATATCCTCCTGCTCTCCCGGCCAGATTACACATTGTTTGACGAGATGAGAAACAAGGAAGACTTCAGCCTTTACGCAGACTTAAGATTATCCGGCATAGGCCTTGCAGGAGTGATCCACGCAACAGCTCCTGTTGACGCTATCCAGAGGTTTGTCGGAAAGATTGAATTAGGAGTCATACCCCATATAATAGATACAGTTATATTCATAAAAGATGGAAAAGTAAACAGTGTTCTAAGCCTGCAGATGGAAGTTAAAGTTCCTTCTGGAATGACTGAAGCAGACTTAGCAAGACCTATAGTTACAGTAACAGACTTCGAGACAAGCAAGCTTAAATATGAACTTTACAGCTATGGAGAAGAGACAGTCGTAGTTCCTGTAACAGAACAGGCAGGAAAAACTCCTGTATTGAAGCTTCTCGAAGATCCTGTAAAGAGATATTTTCAGATGTATGCAGATGAAGTAGATGTTGAGGTTGTCTCAACAAACAAAGCCATAGTCCGTGTTCCGGACTACGCAATGGCAGGCATCATAGGCAAAGGCGGAAAACATATAGATGAGATAGAAAAAGAGCTTGGCCTTAGCATAGATATCCAGGAGCTTCCCACAGAAAACTACTCAGGAAAAAGAAAAGGCAGGAAGAAAAAAGGGAAGAAAAGAAGATAATTCTTACAGGTTCATATTAAAAAGCCCATAAAGTTTTTGTGCAAGATCGCATTTTTTCCTGAAAGTTTCAATGTCAATGTTGTCTGCACATTCTATTGTACTTTTCAGATAATCTCCCAAAGAAGGATCGTTTATCACTCTTTGCGCATCTATTTCTCTGCCTTTATAATGCTCATAAAAATTTTCAGCATCATCATAAGCATTGTCAAGTGCATACGCCAGTTTATCAACCTCTTCTTTTCTGTAAGAAGTGCACACTATCTTATCATCGACAGAACCATTGACCATACTCAGAAAAGAAACACTATTTCTATGCTCTACATCTACTTTATAGAATCCAACTCTAAAGCTATATCCATCTTTTAAAGAATTATCCTCAGTTTCCTCTTTTCTTTTTCTTCTGTGTTTTTCACCAAATATTAACATAGCTGGCCTCCACCAGCCCCCGAACTATATTGAGTATTATTAAACAAGTATATAAATCTTCTCTAATTCTCGTCTAAAAACAAAAAAGAAAAGTTTTTTATAGTTCAATCTCAAATTTCAGCTTATGATAGACATAAAGCTGATAAGAGAAGAACCAGATAAGGTTAAAAGATCCTGCAAAGACAGAAATTATGATATTGATATAGACAAGCTTCTGAAACTGGATGAAGAATACAGGAATTTTCTTCAGGATGCCCAGGATTTAAAACATGAAAGAAACCAGCTGGCATCTGAGATAAACAAGCTGAAAAAACAGGGGAAAGATATTAAGCCCAAGATAAAACAGGCAAAAGAACTTCCTGATAAGATAAAAAAGCTTGACGAGCAGATAAAAAAATTAAAAGATGATATCGATAATGTTCTTTCAGGAATCCCTAATATGCCCCATCCATCTGTTCCTATCGGAGAAGATGAATCAGCAAACAAAGAAGTAAAAAAATGGGGAAAACTTCCAGAATTTGATTTTGAGCCAAAGCCTCACTGGGAACTCGGAAAAGAACTTGATATAATAGATACAGAGAGGTCTATCAAACTGGCAGGCTCTGGATTTTATGTATTCAAAGGTCTTGGGGCAAGAATGGAAAGAGCATTGATAAACTTCTTTCTGGACTATCACACTAAGGATGGATATACAGAGATTATCCCTCCCTTGCTGGCTAATGAAAAGACTATGTTCGGCACAGGCCAGCTGCCTAAGTTTGAACAGGATCTCTACAAGACAAACGAAGGCCTTTACATGATTCCCACGGCAGAAGTGCCCCTTACTAATATGCATCAGGATGAGATCCTAAAAGAGGAAGATCTGCCCAAATTTTACTGTGCTTACACTCCCTGCTTTAGAACAGAAGCAGGAAGACACGGATCTGAGACAAGAGGAATTTTCCGTCTGCATCAGTTCAACAAGGTAGAGATGGTAAAGCTCTGCTATCCAAAACATTCCTATAAAGAGCTTGAAGATATGAAGCAAAGAGCAGAATCATTATTAGAGATGCTCAATATCCCCTATAGGACAATAATCCTCTCTTCAGGAGATATGGGATTTTCAGCTGCAAAGACATATGATATTGAAGTTTATTCTGCATTTCATAAAAAATATCTGGAGACAAGCTCCTGCTCAAACTGCGAGGATTTCCAGGCAAGAAGGATGAACACCAGGATAAGGAAAAAAGAAGGAAATATCTATGTGCATACATTGAACGGTTCTGGGCTTGCAACCCCGAGGCTGATGATAGCTATCCTTGAAAACAACCAGAACAAAGACGGCTCTATAACTATCCCAAAAGTTCTCCAGCCTTATATGGGTGGATTGAAAAAGATCAAGAAAAAGTAATAATCTCTACTTCTTAAGTTAAAAAATATTCTCCTGAGATCTATTCAATATCTTCAAAACTTTTCAGATATTACAGAGATTCTTATTCAAAACAGATAAGTGAAACAATCGCCAAACTGGTAAAAAAAATGTTGAAAATGCAAAAAGAATTGTATTCAGTGAAAAAAAAGATTAAGCCCTGGATCAAGAATAAAGGGGTTGTAGATGTTTTGATATTTGGGTCTTCTCAAAGAGGAAAATATAAACCAAATGATATTGATTTATGCATATTAGTAAAAGAGAAAGATGAAAAAAGATCTCTTAATCTTGTTGACTCCTTGGGAAAACAAACAGATTCCTTTAAGATTAAATCTCAGATAAATATCTTAACTCTTAGTGAGTTCATAGAAGGAAATAGTCTGGCCAAGACACTGATGTTAGAAGGTCTTAGCATCAAAAATAATAAACCATTGCATAAGATAATGGGCTTTGATAGCAGAAGCTTGTTTGAATATAGCCTTAAAAAATTCTCTTCTTCAAAAAGAGTCAAATTTCACTATTTATTAAAAGGAAGATATAATAGCAAAGGAATCCTGCAAGAAGCTGGCGGGAAGATTCTGGGAACAGGCACAATCATGGTTCCGACAGCAAAAGAAGACCTATTGAAAGAGATATTTGACCAGTGGCAGGTGGATTATAATATAAACAGAATTCTTTTAAGTTAATAATATTAACTAATATTCATTATTTTTCTTTTTAAGTTAATAATATTAACTAAATTAAGCAATATAATTAAAAAAATAAAGCTAAAAAAGATTAAGAAAAGATAAATATTATTCTCCTTTGATTATCTTTGTTCCGCTGCTTGCTTTTGCTGCAGTCTGCCCTTCTTGCTCTTCCTGATATGGAACAAGAGTTACAGTTCCAGTCTCATTGTTCTCCAAAGGCACTGTTATCTGCACATACCCGCTCTGCTGAACATTAGACAGGATCGCATTCACAGCCATAACCTGTCCTTCCTGCACTCCAGTGTTGTAATACTGCATATATGTTTCCTGCCTTGCCTCTGCTAATTTATCAACAGCAATATATCCTACAGCTACAACCAGCAATACAGCCAGAACAATCAATGGTTTGTTTTTCTTTATATCCATTATTATTACCCCTATCCAGAAAAGAATAGATAAGTTGTTTATAAATTTTATTGAAAAAATCAATAAAAACCAAAGAACGATCCGTAAGTTCCATAAGCTGTATTTGCAGCTACATGTACATACCTATAAACAAGATAATGGTTCCCCCCAGAAGAATATCTTTTAACATATATATCAAAGTGGGTGTTTCCAGAAGAGATAAAAGTATTTAAAAAATGCCAGACATTATCCTCTGGAACATTTGATGCGGCAAAACCTCCTGTGTTTTGCCATCCTGCAAATCCTCCTCCATCATTATGCCCATGGAAATGCACAGTGCTTGCACAGTCCCAATGACATGAAAAGCTTACTTCGCCTGCTCCTGGGAAATTGCCGTGGAAAGTAAAGATATTTCCAATCTGATTGTTTACATTTTCAATATAAGATACATCGGTACCTCTCCCTTCAGAAGTAAAGCCTAATGATATGCTTCCGCCTAAACTAGGACAATTTGTCCCATCACTCTGGCAGAATCCTGTTGAATCAATATTATCTAATTTATCAGCATCAGTTGCTTTTCCACCTTCTGAACTTGATCCAGCATAGTTGAAATTCACCATCCCTGATGATATACTATTTGACTGCCCTTCATTAACAAACCTTGAATCACAGCTTGAACATGAAGTTATCCCTCCTCCATCAGCAACTATCTGCGAAGTTGTCCTGCAGTCTCCGTCTCCGTCTAAAAAAAGTTGTTTCCGCATCTTGCATCTGCTCCCCTATATGCTGTCTGGATATAAAGCTCTTCTCCAGAACAGCTCAATCCAGTCCCATCATGCTCAGTACAATGAGATTCTTCCTCAAAATCAGTGGACACATACAGGGCTTCGCCAGAACATGAAAGATGGGTTCCAGAAACTTCAGAACAGTCAAATTCAATGGTTGCAGTTCCAGAACCAGCCCCTCCTTCTGTCCCTTCTCCTGAACTGACCTGGCTTATGTATCTGCCGTCTGATTGTGTCCGGGTCAAGAGATATCCCCCTGCACTATTATCAAAATATCCTTCAGCTCCAAGATCAGAATAAGCTGAAAACTGACCATTATCTATTGCCCCTATCAGTTGCCCTCCATCTATCTGCAGACCTGTTGTAGTCCCATCTGCAGCGATGCTCCAGCTCTGTCCTGACAATGCTCCTGAACTCAGGACAAGATTGTTGGAAAAAGTAAAGCTTCCTGCTGCAAATATCCCAGGCAATACCTCATCAGCTGTATGGCTTACTGTAGGGGCATATACAATAGGCAGCATCAATAAGAACATAAAAGATAATATAGTTTTTTTATTAAAACACCCTTTTACCTGATTAAATATTGCATCATATATAAATATTTTTATTTGTTTTTCTTTGCTCTCCTTCTCCTGACACTTAGATTCCCAGTAGGCTCTAATATCGCTTCTTCAACCTCTCCGACTCTCCTTATATTATGCTCTCTTAATTCAGACATCAGTTCTTCAGTATTCATGTTCTCTTTCCTTAAAGCGCCGTCCACTATCTTCCCATGCTTGACAAGCACAGTACTTCTTCCTTCTATCATCCTTCCGAGGGAAGCATGTTTTGCTATTATCATGTTTATGCCTCTGACTAATAGTGCAATAAATCCCACTGCAATCACAGAACCGATCATAGGAGCAACATCTTCTTGATATATCATAACATCCCCTACAGCAGAACCGAGTGCGATAATTATAAGAAGATCGATAAATGTCAGTTGAGATAACTGTCTTTTTCCCAATAGGCGAAGCATAATGAACGCAAAGACAAATATTACCAATGTTCTGATTACCACAATAGCCATATCAGAAAAGCTTACCATCTTTGCAAAATTAGGAGCATAAAGATCGACAAAATATATCAGTGCAACTGTCAATATTATAGTCAACAGCATAAGCAATGCAGATTCCCCTTTTTTATTGTTTTTAAGCATATGATGAAAAATAACTTTATAATTTATAAATCATTCTATTAGAAACACAAAAATTTTATAAACAGATTCAGAATACATATAATCAAAGGGAAAATATGGCGTTATTCAAAGATATGCTCAAGGCAGATGAAACACTTTTCAGGGATGAGATTGCATTAGATTACGACTTCCTTCCAAAACTTCTCCCTTACAGGGAAAAAGAGCAGTTCCACATTGCGAATTGCATAAAACCTCTTTTCCAGAAAAGGAACGGAAAGAACATCTTCATACATGGAGCTCCAGGGATAGGAAAGACAGCAGCAACAAGACATGTCTTAAGAGACCTTGAAAACGAGACAGATGAGATAACCTCTTTCTATATCAACTGCTGGAAAAAAAACACCCCTCATAAGATAATACTCGAGATGTGCAGCATAATAGGATATAGGTTTGTACAGAACAAGACTACAGAAGAGCTTTTTGATGCAGTAAAGAAAGAGCTTAACAAATCCTCAGCAGTCTTTGTCTTTGACGAAGTAGATAAATTAGATGATATTAATTTTCTATATTCTGTACTAGAAGATATATTCAGAAAGACCATAATCATAATAACAAACTATAAATCTTGGCTTGCAAATCTTGATCCAAGAATAAAATCAAGGCTCACAGCAGAGATAATAGAATTCAAACCATACAATCCTGAAGAGGCTAAAGGCATTCTAAAAAAAAGGCTAAGCTACGCTTTTCAGTCAGGAGTATGGGATGACACAGCTTTTGAGACAGTAGCTGAAAAAGCAGGCAAGTTAGGAGATGTAAGGGCTGGCCTTTACCTGTTGAGGGAATCTGCAATAGCAGCTGAAGAAGAGTCCAGCAGAAAGATAACCTCTGAACATGTTGAAAAGGCCATAGATAAGTTTGACCAGTTCTACATAAACAACTCAGATGATCTTGAACAGGAAACATTAAAGATATTAGAACTCATAAAAGATAACAACAATCAGAAGATAGGCAACCTTTTTGAAATATACAAGAAAAACGGCGGCTCATTGGCATACTCAAGCTTCAAAAGAAAGATAAAAAAACTTGAAGAAGGAAAATTCATCTCTGTAGATAAGACAGAAGGCGGAGACGAAGGCAACACAACTATAATCAAGATCAAAGAAAAACCGAAAAAACTTACTGATTTCTAAGAATTTTACATAATTTCATGAATTTTCATCTTTTCCACTGTTCATCCCTGATTCTTAGGAATTTAACCTTCTCAGGCCTTCTACCCCGAAAATCCACCTACCACTGACCACTGTTCAACCGCGCGTGAGATATATAAAGGAGACAAGCTATACATATCTTAACAAAAACAAAGGTGATAAACATGAAATGCTCAGACTGCCAAAAAAAAATTGACAAAAGAGATACCTTTTATCTCAATTACAATGATCTTGTAAATCCTACGACAGGAGAGATAGAGTTTATCGGAAATAGCCTTTGCTTGACATGTTACAGAAACAGAACAACATATATACACACAAAAAAAGCTCAAATAAAAAACTAAGGTGATAAATATGAACAACCCGTCAGATACAAGCCACGATACGATCCAGGACCTGTTTTACCAACAGGTAAGAAAACTTTCTGTAAAGCCGCAGGCTCAGGAAAGTTTTGACCTGCAGTTTTCAGACCAGTGGTTCTAATATTATATTGATTTCTAAACACCACCGCCTGCCTAAACTACCTCTCCCCTTTCTGAAAAGAAAGGGGCCCTATTTCTCTATCAGCAATAAATCATAAGTTTTATAAAATAGATTGATTTATCTTATATCATGGACATAATCGCAAAAGAAGATGTAAAAGTGAGGAAAAGTGAAGTTTTCAGCAAGATATTTTCAGGAGAAATGTTTGTACACCCTACTGACACTATCTATGGGCTTGGTTGCAATGCTGAAAAAGAAAAAGCTGTAAAAAATTTAAGAGACATAAAACAAAGGCCAGACACTCCTTTTTCTGTTATAGCCCCCTCAAAAGAATGGATAAAAAAGAACTGTATTGTAGACAAAGAAGCTGAAAAATATATAGAAGAGCTTCCAGGACCTGTAACACTTATACTTAAGCTTAAGAATCCAAAAGCAGTAGCAAAGAACGTAGCTCCTGGCAAAGAGTCTATAGGAGTAAGGATCCCTAATCATTGGATAGCAGACATGGTAAAGGATATGGATACTCCGATAATCACAACTTCTGTAAATCTGGTTGGAAAGCTGCCTATGACATCTACTGAAGACATAGACCCAGAGATACAAAAGCATCTTCATTTTGTGATATATGAAGGCGAGAAAAAAGGAAGGCCTTCCAGGATAATCCATCTGGAAGACGAAGAAGTAAAAGTAAGAGAAAGATAGTTCTAAAACTGTGTTATCCTTAAACTTTTTCCCTTCGGTTGTTTAAGTTCTTTCATCTTTATTAAACCTCTGCTTTCATTTTCCTTAAGAACGCCTGATATGGCGTTTCTAAGGTCTCAAACCTTAGACTCCTATGTGGCCTTTTCTCA
>WJJM01000065.1 GCA_014729675.1 Candidatus Woesearchaeota archaeon
AATAATTATTTCTAGGTCAACAGAGTTGCCCTGCAATTATTATTCAAAAATAATAATTTAACAATAATTATTTCTAGGTCAACAGAGTTGCCCTGCAATCAGGATTTTCAATCCTAATTTATAACGCTCGCTTTGCTCGCTACTATACCCAAAGAAGACTGCCTATCGGCAGTTAGCTCCTCCCCTTTTGTTGCAGAATTATCTTTCTTTTTCCCACCCAAGTTTTAGTGCTCTGTGATTCACTAAGATTGGATTTAGTGTAAGTCGTTAAGTTCTGGCTTCGATTAAACGGACTGAGTAGTCAGATTAGCTGCGGAGAGAGGCTGTGTACGAGCGCAGCGAGTGCCATAAATAGGATTGAAAGTTTTAATTTTGATTTTTATCAAAGAAATGTGCCATGGATGGGATTGAGTTTGATTTTAGAAATGTTAAAAGATAAAATATGCCTTATATTAGATTAGAAATCTATAATTTTTACAATCAAAAACCCAAACTTTATATATCTAATAAGAACATTGTTTAACTGGTGATAATCAATGGCTAAAAAACAAGATAATAATCAGGAGCAGATCGGATTTCATAAAGGAGCTTTGGCTACTTTGGCTAAGGAAAGGGAAGAGATGCAGAAGATACTTTCAGTTGTAGAGCAGCTTATGCAGATGCATATCAAAGCATTGAAAGAGTTAGGTGTGGACTTAGAGAAGATGGCTAAGGATGTAAAGAAAGAAGCTGGTACAAAGAAACCCAAAAGCAAGAAATCTGCTGGAAGCATGGATGAGCTTTTAGGCTGATTCTTTTTATTTTTATGATTAAATAATATTAGATGCCTTAGGCAGGGTTTCCTTTCAACCTTTAAAAAAGTTTGACCAAAGGTCGTGGGTTTCCTCACTTTGTTCGTCAAGCCCACTAGATTCCCCATACGGGATTTTCTTTTCTTTCAACCTTTAACAAAGCTTGACCAAAGGTCGTGGGTTTCCTCACTTCGTTTGTCAAGCCCACTAGATTCCCCATACGGGATTTTCTTTTCTTTTTATCTCAGCAATTTCTTTCAGAAGGTTCTTTTCTTCCTGTGAAAGGTGTTCTTTTACCTCTTTGAGTTTCCTGAAGTCCTGCTCAGGGATGTCAGATAGAAGTGTCTCTTCTTCTCCCAGCTGCCTGCCTATCGTTATTCCGGGGACTGATATAGCAACCTGCTCTTTTTTGCCTGCTTTTTCCACTGATTCCTGTTCAGCTTGTATGGATTTCACTGGCTCTAGTCTTGATCCATCCTGTTTCATAAGATTTATCCCTGTCTTAAGGGTGCCCTCAAGAACTTCAACCCCAAAAACTGCAGGGTTGTTCTGCCGGAAGATATAGCCTTTTCCCATCATCTTAAGCCTGCATGGCCTTGCAAGGGCTTCCAGCTTTCTTTTTTCCTGTTTCTTTTTCTCCTCTTCCTGCCATTCTTCAAAATCCTCTATAAGTTTGTATATTATGTCTCTTGTTATGACTTTGGCTCTTGATGCTTTTACTATGGGCTGAACTGCAGAATTTACTGAAACATTGAATCCGAGGACTGCTGCAAGGAAAGGGTTTGACTCGTACATGGATTCTGCTTCTGAGATGTCTTTCTTAGAGATATTTCCTATGGTTGCCCTTTTGATAGGTATCTCTTTTTCTTTAAGAAGATTGTCTACAGCCTCTAATGAGCCGAGAGTATCTGCCTTGACTATGACTCCTTCTGATTCAGTCTCTATAAGAACCTCTTCTACTTCTTTTTTTACCTGTTCTTTTGCATGTTCTATATTTTTTTCACCTTTTACAGAATGCACAGGCATGCCTGCAATCGCAGTCTCTATGTCTTTTGCAGATATCTTTACTCCGGTTGCAGCAGTTACTTCTTTTACAGAACTGAATTTCGCTTTTTTGTCTCTCATCTCGGACAGGGGCTGAGGCTGGAAAAGAGATTTAACCTTAGTAACTATCGGTTCTCCCAGGGCCCCTATAACTATTGTATCGTTTATATTCAAACAGCCGTCGTGGATTATAACGTCTAAAGATTTTCCAAGGCCTTTTTCTTCTTTGACTTCAAGGATGATGCCTTTTGCAGGGGCTGACTTGTCGCATTCCAGCCTTGACTCGAGATATCTTTGAGCCAGGCCGGTCATTACCATGAGAAGTTCGGGGATGCCTGCTCCTGTCTCTGCAGAAGTAGGGACCAATGCTATCTGTTTTGTATAATCATCGACACGGTCAAACCTTTCTGCCTCAAAGCCAAGCTCATGGAGAACTCCGACGATCTCGTAAAGCTTTTCTTCTATAAGTTTCTGGACCTGCGGCTCCTGCGAATTAATCTTCTGCATCAGGAACTCTTCTGATTCTTTCCATCCCTTTATCCGGTCTATCTTGTTCAGGGCTATGACAAACGGAGTCTTGTATGTTTTCAGTATTTCAATAGCTTCCTGTGTCTGGGGCATGATCCCTTCATTGATGTCTATCACCACAATGGCTATGTCTGCAAGATTGCCCCCTCTTTTTCTTAAAGAAGTGAAAGCAGCATGGCCAGGGGTATCTATAAATAGTAGCCCGGGAACTGTTATGTCCATGTTTAGAGTTTTCAACAGTTCTCCTGAAACTGATTGGATGGTCTCTAAAGGAATTATTGAAGCGCCTATTGCCTGAGTTATGGCTCCTGCTTCTGCTTTTGCTACAGACGTACCTCTAATCTGATCAAGGATACTGGTCTTGCCATGATCAACATGACCTTCTATAGTACAGATAGGTGATCTCAGTGGCATCTTGTTTGGATTGATAAGCCTATCGTATATAAAGGTTTTTGATATTGTAATAAGTATCCTCAAGTAGTTACAAAAGCAAAAAATTTAAAAGATAGAAGTGTTTAATATGTTAAAATGAAAGGAAAAACACTATTTGTGATATTATCTTTGTTTATTATCGTAGGTGCTTCAGGTGCTATCTTTTCTGCAGCAGGCACCGAAGAACTGAAGATCAGAAAGATAAGGGTAATTGAAGAAAGGATTACAGGAATAGATGAAAGACCAGCTACTTTAAGAGTGCATGTGAACCTGGAGAATATGATCGAGGATGAAGATGCCGAAGGAGTAAAGGTTACTGTGCTGATTCCTCACCTGGGACTGATAGCAAAAGAAGGTCCTTTTGATCTTGAGGATTCCAGCAGCAAGTCTGTATATATCAGAGTACCTCAGGGCAAGCCAAAGGGAGTCTATGATGCAAGGATAGTTGTCAGCAATGATGATTTCAGAAGGGTAAAGCACAGAAGAGTTGTTATTGAATAGAAAGGTTTTTATTATTTCTAATTTATTTTTTATCTTATGTATAAGGAGATTATAGAGGGCAAAGCAAAGATAAAGGTTCCTGCTGAAGAGAAGATATCAAAAGAGCTTCCTGTGTTCTATAATCCGGTTATGGAGTTTAACAGGACTGTTTCTGTATTGATGCTTAAAGCTGTTGCGAACAGGAATATACAGGCTGCATTGCCTCTTGGAGGGACAGGAGTTAGAGGAGTAAGATTTCTAAAAGAGTTGCCTAAATCAAAGATAAAAGGGCTTTGGATAAATGATTCTGATAAGGAAGCGATGAAGATAATAAAGAAGAATCTTAGGATGAATGATACCAAAGCTGAAGTCTCTAACAAGGATGCTAACCTTTTCCTATTAAGGGGATCAGGTTTTGACTATATAGATATAGATCCGTTCGGCAGCCCGAATCCTTTTCTGGACTCTGCTGTAAAAAGGTTGAGCAGGAGAGGGATCCTCGCTGTAACTGCAACTGATACAGGCTGTTTAGCTGGCAGTTTTCCAAAGGCCTGCCTGAGAAAATACTGGAGTATGCCTTCAAAAGATGATACAATGCATGAGAATGGATTAAGGATATTGATAAGGAAAGTTCAGCTTATAGGTGCTGAGCATGGCAAGGCTTTGACTCCCATGTATAGTTATTTTAAAGACCATTATTTCAGAGTATTTTTCAGATGCGAAAAAGGAAAGCAAAAAGTTGATAAGTTGATCGAAAAACATGGGATGTTCGGTGATGCAGGACCTTTATGGCTTGGAGAGCTATGGGACAAGAAAATAGCTGCTAAGATTGCAAAATTAAGCAAGGATAAGTTCTTGAAGATGGTAGCTGAGGAAACAAAGATACCTGTTGTCGGATTTTATGATGTGCATAAAATATGCAAAAAGAATAAGCTCTCTGTAAAAAAGAAAGAAGAGATTGTAGCGGATGTCAGGAAAAAGGGTTATAAAGCTGCTGAAACTCATTTTGCTGTCCAGGGATTAAGAAGTGATATCGGATTGGATGAGTTTGTAAAAATATTAAAGAAATAAACTATAAAAAGTTTCTATCAGGATCAACCTACAGCTCTTCTTACATCTGTGGTCTGTACTGACTGAACACCTTCTATGTCTTTAAGTTCATCTTCAAGGATCTCTGTAGAGCCTTTTGATTCGTCCATAACAAATGTTATATTCAGAGATTTTAATCCGAATGCTACAGGCTGTTCCTCTACCTTTACATCTCCTTCTCCTGCAAAATCAGATATCTTCTTTTTTGCTTTTGCAGTAACCTCTTCCAGATTGACATCAGGGGAAGAAGGCATCATCTTTATTGTTGCTACAACGTTTGCCATCTTAGTTAGGGCCCTCAAAACCGCATTCAGGGCACCTGTATTTTACTACATTTTCCCTGCAGCTCCTGCATCTTACAATCTCTGATTTGCCGCATTTGGGGCATTTAAATACTGCTGTTCCTGATTCGTTTGTTATCCTTTTCTTGCATGATGAACAAGTTAGCTTGTTTTCCATAATTGCTTAGGATTGATAAGGGGTTTAAAAATGTTTTGTTATTTTTCTATGAAAATCCTAATAATCTGTTTAAGAATTTAGTTTTTCCTTTTGATAATGAAAAAAAGCAAGATTCTCAATCATTATCTATAACATTCACTATCGTTCTCTAATCCTACCACTTGCGCTTAGTGTTTAGATTATAGATTAGATAAAGAATGTATTGGATCTATTGACTAAAAATTAGTCTTTATTATATTCTCTCTTTCATCGATCTCAAAGGTTTTTCCAAGGAACTGCTCGCAGATCCAGATGTTTGTCCTTGTATGCTCTGTTATCTCTGATGTTCTTATCTCTCCTCCGAACAAAGCAAGCCAGGGGATTAGGTTATCTGCTGTGTGCCTGTCTACAGCTGCGTTTGATTCTATCTCTTTTAATAAGCCTGAAGCTGCCTGTTTTCCTACTTTTTCTGCAGGCTTTCCTTTTTCTCCAAGGTTATCTGATCCTAAGATTATCGGATTGTTGAAGTTTATCTCTTCATTGTCCCTGCTGTATATAGCCCAGAGAGTTATTCCTGAGCCCGGGGATAAGGTATTGCAGTATTCTGTCCTTATGTTTATAGGGCAGTTGAGCTTTGAAAGGATAACTTTTGCTGCTTTTGCCTGCCTGTCTGCAACTTCAGATTTTTCAAGATATGTTGATGAGTGAGATACTCCTTTTACCTGCACGAGATTATACTGTTTTATGGAGTTGATAGGTTGCTGCTGTTCTTTAAGATATGCATGGAATTCTTTGAAATCCCTGAAATCAGATAGCTTGTATTTGGGAGTTATGTTGAGTTCTATCTTTCCGCCGCCTTTTGGATAATAGCCTCTTTTTACAAGTGTTGTGTAAACCTTTTCTGAGTATTTCCTTATATGAGGAAGATAGACGCTGTTGAAGAAATCATAAGGCATTGCCCATTTTCCTGTCGTGCCTCCTGTGAGGTTGAGTTTTATCTTCTTTTCTGCGAAGAAGGCAGGCAGGATTGTTGACTGCAAAAGCAAAGATATAGAACCTGCTGTACCTATGTCTATATTAAGTGTTTTTGCCTTTATCTTATCAGGGACGTAGGTTAATTTTTCAGAGCCGATATAGCAATCTGCTTTTTTTGCGCTGCAAAGGTCTTCTAAAGATTTTACGCAGTTTATGTGCTGGGCTTTCAGTCCTGGCCTGGATCTTCCTTTTCTTATGTTGTATGCTTCAAAAGGGATCCCTGTTACAGTTGAAAGAGCCAGGGCTGTCCTTATGATCTGGCCACCACCTTCTCCGTAAGAACCATCTATTTTTAGCATAATAAGGGTAATATTTATATATGTTCTAATAAATTTTTCTATAATGTGGGGCTGTAGTATAAACCTCTTGGGATTCCAAGAAGGGTACATCCTGGCTAGAAGTTTAAACTGGCTACAATGGGTGGCTCCAGTCATGGAGCGATGAGGCGAAAGCTGATGAATTATACTCAATGGGATACACCACCAGATGTTAACACTTGGTTGTGTTAGCAGGCGAAATCTGGGTTCGAATCCCAGCGGCCCCACTTTATTATTTTCTTAAATCTTTTAATATGTTTTATATTATTTGGTCTTATTTCTCTGAAAAACCTATCAATTTCTCCTTGCCTAGATAAATAGAATTTGTAAAAAACATCCTGTGGTTCTATTCAGTTTATAAAGAGAAAATTATATTTAGTAGTTAAAATTTAAAAGATTAAAATGAAATCGATATGTTTTTAAATTTGATAAGGATTATATGACAAAAGAGGATGAAATGAAAAAAGCTTTGTTAGAGGCTATCGCTACGATGGTAGGAACTGTAATAGGAGCTGGAATATTGGGTATTCCTTATGTTGTTGCTGAAGCAGGGTTCTGGACAGGTGCACTAAACATTGTTGTTCTGGGGATTATTTCTATTATACTTTATCTTTATCTTGGAGAGGTTGCGTTGAGAACAAAAGGCAGGCATCAGTTGACAGGCTATGCTGAGAAGTATCTTGGAAAGAAAGGCAAATTTTTGATGATGGCTGCAATGGTTGGAGGAATATATGGGGCTTTGGTTGCATATATAATGGGTGTAGGCCAGGCTATTCATGCTATGGTAGGCATAGGAAATCCAATGATCTATTCATTAGTATTTTTTGCTGTTGTCTCTACTATAATATATTTCGGGATAAGGGAAGTTGCTGTATCTGAGCTTTACATGCTGCCCATGATAATAATTATCGTTGCTGTGATAGCTGTTTTTTCTTTTAATTTCTTAAATGTCCAAAATTTTAATGTGTTCAATATCTATAACATATTCCTGCCTTATGGTGTTGTGCTGTTTGCATATCTTGGGGCAACTGCTATCCCTGAGATGGAGATGGTGCTTGAAGGAAATGAAAAAAGTATGAAAAAAGCTATTGTTTTGGGTATGCTAATACCTATGGTTATCTACCTCTTTTTTGCATTTTTTGTTGTGGGGGTAAGTGGAGCAGGAACAACAGAAGTGGCTACAATAGGGCTTGGAGAAATAATAGGAAAGCATATGGTTTGGATAGGCAACATATTTGCAGCTATAACCATGACTACTTCTTTTTTAGCCTTGGGGCTCGCATTGGAGCAGATGTATCATTTTGACTATAACCTAAGCAAAATTGTTTCCTGGAGCCTTACTTGCCTTATTCCTTTAGGGATAGCTTTAGCAGGTATTGCAGGATTTGTTAAAGCTCTTGAGATAAGTGGTGTGCTAGCTGGTGGATTAACAGGGATATTGATAGTCTTGATGGCTGTAAAAGCTAAAGGGATGAGCGGAAGAAGACCTGAATATTCTGTATATATAAATTGGGTGATAGCTGGCTTGCTTATATTCTTGTTCGGAGCAGGGGCAGGATATTATCTTTGGAGTATTATCTGAAGAATTTTTTTAATATAAGTCCTGATGCAGCAGATTCTTGAGTTCTAAAAAATGAACTAAATTGAAATTTTGTCGTCTAATATAAATAAAAACAAAGCTTTAAAAGTTGTTATCTTTTAATTTGTTACTATTAGTAAATGCTAAAAAAAGAGTAAGTTTTATAAAGGGCCATCACTACTGATTAGTAAGTTTATTTCAAGGGTATTAGCCCCTTTTTAGCTGAAATAATGCTTTTTTGGGGAATATAGATACAAAAAAGGGAGTGCATTCAATTTAGATGAATAAAAAAGGTTATTTGGTTGTTATATTTCAAATGGAGCCAAAAACTGTTTACAAACACAGAAACAAGGAGGAAAAAAATGGTAAAATACTTTTCAACAAAACAAACATCAGAACTAATGAATGATTCTTATAAAGATAATCTAAGCAATGAAATCAGGGATATTGTTTCTAATAAAAAGACATGGAACCAGGGGCTTGATACTCTTCTTGACAGGACAAATGAAATCAAAGAAAGAGGGTATGCTTCTGAGACAGATAAGTTTGCACTGAATACATTAAAAAGCGCTTTGAAGAATGACAGATACCTGAATTCCGAAAGAGTTGCAAATGCTTCAGAAGTTTCTGGAAAACAGAAAAAGCTTTACAAGGAAATAGATAATGTTCTTGCAAAATATGATACACATGGAAATTATGGTGATTTTTCAAATACTGACAAAAATATTGCTAAAGAGCTTGATTCTGCTGAATCTGAAAAATTGGGAGTAAAAGAAGCTTATTATCCAGAGAAAAAAGGAATCAGCGGCTGGGGAAAGGCTGCTGCTGCAGGGCTTATAGCTTTTGCTGGAATAACTGGATATTTTATGAACAATCCTGATCATGGTGCTGGAAGGCCTGCTTATGCATTGCCAACAAGCGGAGTATCTGAAGAAAGGATCGAAACTGATAAGAAGAAGGAAGCTGCTCCTGTAAAAGAAGAATATACTAAGGAGAAAGCAGAAGAAGATTATGATGGAAATAAGCCTGATAATATAATTC
>WJJM01000003.1 GCA_014729675.1 Candidatus Woesearchaeota archaeon
ATATCGCTTTCTGGCTTGGTCCTTCATCCATGAAGAACTTTTGGCTCACATACTGCGCTCCTGAGCCTGAAGCAGCTCCCATTGTTGATGATATCGCCACATCATCAGGGCTTCTGCACCAGATAAATCCTTCCAGTTCGTGGGTCATGTCTGTATTCACCACGTCAAAGATTATCTCTGCTGACTTCTCTCCTGCTATTCCGGGGTTTGTTCTTTTTAGCTGAAGGGATAATCCCTCAGCATATACATTGCTTGCCAGCACTAATGCCATCAGTACCAACATTACTAACTCTTTTCTTATTTTCATTTTTTATACCTCCTAGTTTTTTTTGTTCTTCTTTTTGTTCTTCTATTTTGACAAGTCTGCCGTTTGGTAGGGGTCCTAATTCCTCATCAAAATAGTCTCCTTCATATCCGCCTTTTTCAGGCCATCTTTTGCCGCATTTCTCGCAGATATGGTAATGGCTCTTCCACTTTTTCCTTTTCCAGTCATACTCATATCCTACAGATCCTACAATATTGCCTCTGCAGCAGCACTCGTTCAAGGCTTCCTTTTTTCCAGGGATCCACTCCTCGGTTGCATCATATCCTCTGATCAATCTTGCTGACCTTTGCATCTCTCTATCATGCTCATCCAACTTGTTCAGCATCTGCCAAAACCTTTTTCTCTTCTCACATATTGGACAATTTTTCATTTTTCATAACCTCCTATTTTCTGCTTTTTTCCCCTTTAATCGATAGTGTAGGCTTCTCTCAATCGTCATCACTTTTGCTTCACTCCTCCGCCGCACTCAAAATCAATAGAAATAGTATACTCTCCATGGCATAAAGAATTGAGGTGTAGTTTTTTCAACAAAAAATGTAGAAAAAAATGCTCAAACTGGCTCAAACTAAAGAATTCTTAAGAATTAGCGATTTTCAACTAAAATTTTATCCAATGTAATTATTATCAGATTTCTGCTTTTTTGATGCTTTTTTTATCTCTTTTTCTTGTTCATTTCTTGTTTTTTCTTCTTCTATAGCAGCTTGTTTCTGCTCTCCTATAGACTTATGCATCTCTTTTTCTGTTGTAATTTTCTTTTTCATCAGAATTATAGCTAAGATTAGGGCTGAAATCACTAACAATCCAATGATGATCCAAAAGACAGCTGTGGATGTTTGAAGCGCTTTTTTGATTATTACATTATCTTTTGAGCAATGGGTGCCTTTACAATAAACATCTCCTTCAACATCAGAAGCTACAAAAGGAACTGTTTTATCAAGCCTAATCTCACTAAATATATCATCCGTTCTTTCAGTGGTATATTGTAGATTCATCTTTTGATAAATCTTTTCTCCATTAACTTCTTTGTAAGGAACATATTTAAATGTACAATCTGTTGAATAGTCTCCTTCGTAATCAGATTCAATAGTGAAATAAACTGCCCTTTGACTTGGCCCTTCATCCATTACAAATATGGGGCTTACATATTGGCTTCCTGAACCTGAAGCAAAGCCCATTGTTGAAGATATCTTGATATCATCAGGGCTTTTACATAATATAAAACCTTCAATTTTATGATTCATATCTGTATTGACAATATCATATATCAATTCAGCAGGCTTTACTTGCGCAATTCCTGGATTAGTTCTTTTGATCTGTGCTGAAATATCTGCATAGGCTATATTCATTATCAAAATGCCCATTAAAAAAATCAAAATTAATCTTTTATTCATTTTTTACCTCAATGTTTAATTTTTTCTTTATCTTATTTATAATCTTTTTATTCTTTAATCCGTATAGTTCATTAGCTCTTTTTGAAAATTCAATCCCTGTTCTTTTTTCAGGATCATCTGTAGTCAACAAACCTTCTGAATCTTTTCTCCCTCCTTGTGAATTCACAATATATCTATCTAAGGCATCATTGATTCTTGCCCACTGTTTTTTCTTCAAATATTTATAATCAGTTTCTTTATACTCATCGCGCATTCTATCCAATTGGTTCTCTTTATTATATTTTTCATTTTTTCCTTTTGTTTCCTCAGCCAACATTCTGACTAAATAAGGTCTTGATACTCTGTTGAATTCATGTTCAAGTATAGTTTTAAATATAAATTTTTCATAACGATTTTTAGAGATAACATGTTTATATTTTCTAACAAAATCTTTTATTTGTTGTTCAGGCCTGTCAAGTTCCAATTGCTTATTTTCATCATTTAATCTTTCTAGTTCTTTTTCTTTTTTATCTATCTCTTCAAGATGTCTTTGTTTTTCTTTTTTTGATTTTTCAGACATCTCTGATTCCATCTTTTTAATCTCGTCTTCTTTAGATGAGATTTCTTTTCGGATATTCTTTATTTCCTTATCTTTTTCTTTTGAAGTTTTCTTACCTTTGTAAACAAAAAATCCAAGTATTCCATTTATAATGATAAGAACCGCAATTAAAGAGTACCATAAATAATAAGATTGACCTGATCTATACTCAATCTCTATATTATCTGCATCAGCCCACTCAAACACTTGTCCAAATCTTTCTTTTGACGCAACATAACCTGGTGTTTTTGAATCTATTCTGATTGAAACAGGCATGATCACTTTTACTCTTTCATTTTTAGAAGGATTATAAGAAAAGAACCAATCTAACTCTTTTTTAACTAATGCTTTTGTACTATAAGATAATTCAACGCTATTTTTATCCTTCGTAGGAATAATTATATTACTTTCATTATATTTAGCAGAGATACTCAATAATCCAGGAGAATAGGCAGGAATAGTTATCTTTTCTTCTGTTATTCCAGTTATCACTTGTGAGACCTCAGCAGTCCCATCAGGCTCAACATCTATTGTAGTGTCAATAGAGTAAGCACTAGCAAAAGGGATTAATACTAACAATAAAATAATAAATGTTGGTTTTTTCATCAGATTATTCTTCCCATGCAGGAATTCTGCCAGTTCCATGACATCTAGGGCAACTTTTCACTGCTGTTGTAAAAAGTCCTCCTGGAGACTCTATTTCCCCAGTTCCATGACATGTTGGACATGTTTTTTCATCCATTTTATCTTCCTCCTAGTTTATATAGTATCTAATAATTTTTTCTTTTTCTCTTCAAACTCTTTTTTAGTTAAAACTTTAGCATCATATAATTCTTTTAACTTTTTTAAGGAACTTAGTTTAGCTTCCGTTGTTTTATGCTCTGTAAGATTATCATCCCTTAACTCCCTTTCTTTCTTACCTTGATGTTCTGTTTTTCCTGAAACTCTGATGTTGTGTTGATTTATGATTTCAGAGATTACTAAATTTAACATTGTCTCTGTATTGTCCAAAAAATTATCTAGACAGCTGCTTAATAAACCATTCCGTCTTGATGTTTTTATCACACCAGAAATAACTAGATTATAATCAGAGCAGGTAATTTTTAATCTAATCGAATCAGAGATATTAAATGGAGGTCTAAAATATAATCCATTTTTATTTTCTGTTCTAAACTTCCAACGAGTATTGCCCTCATACCCTTCTATTTTTTCAATTAATTCTTCTTTGATCTTTTCAATATCTGATTCTTTAAGTTTTTCTGCACTTTCATAAGATCTGTTTAATCTATATGTTGTAATTGGCATTAATCTCCTCCAAATATACCTTTTATCCATTCAAGTATACTCTCAAAGAAAGAATATGAATTATCTTCATCTTCTTTGCAATCTGCAGGGCAATTTTCTAGATCTTCCCCAGAATCACAGTTTCCATCTCCACATGTATAAAAATCAAGATATTCCTCTAAATTATATTCTCTCTGTTTTCCATTTACTGTATAAAGAACCTTGCCTTTGAGTTCTTTTGTTCCTGGCTCTAAAGCCCCTATCCTCAAAATGATTGATTTCTGGCCTCTTGAAACAAGACCGTCAAAAGCAGTAAACTGAGACATTGAACCGCTTGCTGCTCCATCTGATCCTGAAACAGACATCCCTGAATCTTTTATAATTATCAGTTGTACAGGAATATCGTCATCAATTGTATTGACTATGCTTAGGTCTATATCCATCTCTTTGCCTACCTTAAGAGATGACAACTGAGAGCCTAATTTTATAGAAACTCCACTCTGACATACCCTATCATAACAAAGGCCTGATTCACACTGGGCATCGCTTGTACATCCTTTATTTAATTCTATGACCTCTCCTTTGCATTTACCATCAATACATATCAAAGAATCGCATTCATTGCCGCAAAAGCCGCAGTTATCTTCATCAGAAGAAAGGTCAACTGTATTTCCATCACAGCAGTTATCTTTTGAGCAGGATTCTCCTTGATCGCAAATGCCATCCCCGCAATCAATTTTTCTTATACATCTTCCATCTTCAAAAGTCTCTCCTGAGCCGCAGCTTTTAACAGAACTCCATTTTAAGCATCCATTGCTATCTTCTTCGCATATCTTAAATCCATTTCCTACCTTTTCTTTCTTATTTACCTGAGAACATTCATTAGTGCATCTTTCACAATCAGATTTATCAAACTCACATCCTGCTGTACATCTCAGATTTCCATAATCATAACCTAAACTTTTGCAGTTTTGATTATCCATGTCATTGCCGTCACAATCCTCTCCTGAATCCACCACTCCATTGCCGCACAAAGAAACACACTCTCCATCTTGGCATTCATATCCGGGAGAACAGGTATTTCCAAAACTTCCGCAATCATAAAAACTATCACAATCCTGAGGACAATAATTGTCTTCAGCATCGCAATCTCCATCACCGCACCATTCCACGCAGCCTTTATTATCTTCTTTTGAATGGCCAGGAGAGCAATATTCATCAGAATCACAAGAGCAATCTACAGACATACAATCTTCATACATTGGATTCCCAGTAGTACAGTCTCCATCTCCTTCATAAAAAACATTTTCCAGATGGATAGTAGAATGCAATTTGGTATTCTCTCCGCCGCAAAGCATTGTATCTTCTTCCATACATTTTACTTCTAAAGTTAATCCAGGAGAACTTTCTTCAGGAACTGTTCCGCTGATCCCGCCTAATCCAGTTTGACCAGCTTCAATCCAATTATCTGCCCATTCCCAACTTGTAATGCCTCCAATTCTAGCAGCGCATAAGATTTTACAGACTGAATTTTGGTTGGATATTTCAAAACTAAATGAAACAGGATCTGATCCTCCAACATAATAATCTTCAGAATCTGGCTCGCCTGTAACTGTTAGGCTCCACTCAGGACCACTAGCAAAACAAATAGGAACTAACAATACAAACAGGCTAATCCAAATAAAATATTTTATCATTTTAAGACTATCTCCTCCCCCCTTTGTTATTTTTATGATTTCTTATTTATAAACATTACTATTTTATTTATAAACCCCATATTGCTTACATTCTTCCAAACAATTGCTTATTTTGTCCTTGTAACCTCCAAACATATAAAGGTCCAAAAAGCTTCAGAATTAGAAAAAGGAAAAGATTTCACCTACTTAAATAGATGCAAGGATTTTGAAACTGATAAGAGCATAATTCTCCAATATATAGAATTCTGCAAGAAGTTTTTTGGGAATTGTTAAGTTCAAAAGAAACATTTATATAAAACTCAAAACAATATCTAATTTAGAATGGATAGCATATCATTGTATAATCCAAAAATATTAAAGCACTATAAGAGCAATTCTCAAAGAGCACGTGTTCTTTCTGAAAATTGGTGTTCATCTGAGATGTATTGTCCGTCATGTCTAAATGAGCACATAATCCATTTCCCAAATAACGAAAAAGTAAAAGATTTCTTCTGTATGAATTGTAGAAATGAATTCCAACTTAAATCTTCAAGCAAGAAGTTTGGCAAAAGGGTTGTTGATGGAGAATTCAATACCCTGATGAAATTTTTAAATAAAAATAAAGCTCCTAATTTTTTATTAATGCATTATTCAAATGATGATTGGTATATTAAGAATTTGTTTTTGGTTCCCAAATTTTTTATTTCGCCTTCTATTATTGAAAAAAGAAATCCTCTAAAGGAATCTGCAAGAAGAAGAGGATGGATTGGATGCAATATTATAATAGAAGGCATACCTGATGAAGGGAAGATAAACATAATAAAGAATGAAAAGGTAATTAATAAAAAAACTGTGAATAAAAAATGGAAAAAAATGTTCTTTCTAAATGATAAGAATCCTTATACCCGAGGCTGGACCACTGATGTTCTTAAATGTATTGAAGATCTATCAAAAAGAGAATTTACATTAAAAGATATTTACAAATTTAAAGGATATCTTAAAGAACTTCATCCAAAGAATGAACATATTGAAGCTAAAATAAGGCAGCAGTTGCAAATATTGAGAGATAATAATATCCTGAAGTTTAAATCCAGAGGAAATTATTCTTTGAAACATTTTGATTAAAATATTTAATAATTTCTTAACTTATTCTTAACATATCCTTGACTTTTTTTATATACTGGTTATCTCATACTATTGGATCGATAAAAAGTGTCTGTCGATTCAAATACATATTATTGGGAGAAAGATATATTATTACTCCAAGGGAACTGCTTAGACCTAATCCCTAGAATAAAAAAAGAATCAGTCACATCCATCTTCGCTGATCCTCCTTACAATCTCTCTAATGGAGGGATATCCTGCAAGGCTGGAAAGATGGTTTCTGTAAATAAAGGAGATTGGGATAAATCAAAAGGCTTTGAAGAAGACTATAAGTTTACTTATAATTGGATAAAGTTATGTAGAAATATTTTAAAGCCAAACGGGACAATCTGGATTTCAGGAACACCCCATAATATTTATCAGGTGGGTTATGCATTGCAGTCATTAGGGTTTCATATCTTAAATGAAATAAGTTGGTTTAAGCCAAATGCTCCCCCTAACCTGGCTTGTCGATGTTTTGCTCATGCACATGAAACCTTAATCTGGGCTAAAAAAAATAAAAAAGCAAAACATAAATTTAATTATAAACTTATGAAAGAATGGGATGATAAGATAAGCCTTAAAGGCAAGCAGATGAGAAGCATCTGGAATATTCCCTTAACAAGCCAAAAAGAAAAACTGCATGGAAAACACCCTACCCAAAAACCAATTGAACTCCTAAAAAGAATAATTGCTTCAAGTTCTGACAAGAATGATTTAATTCTTGATCCTTTTAATGGTTCTGGAACAACTGGTGTTGTTGCTAAACAGCTAGGAAGGAAATACATTGGAATTGATATGGATAAGAATTATCTGGATTTAACAATTAAAAGACTAAAATGAGCTACGCAAGACTCCATGGAAAAAGCAGGTTTTATGCATTTGAAGATTATCTCTCAAGTAATTTAGAAATTTACCCTCATAAAGATGTTGGAACAGGATTCTTATCTTTGAATATCAAACAAGTAAAACAATTAAAAAATATATGTGAAAGATATCTTAATGATCAGAAAAAGAAAGATTTTAGTAAATGTTTTTTATTTTCTAAATAATTTGATCCAAAGAAATATCATGAATACGCATTTTATCATCCTTTTAAGAGTATATAATTGAAACTTATTTATATACTTTCTCGGGGTCTTTGAACAGTGCTTTATAAACCACTGTTCAAGTGCGGGGAAAATGTTTATATATCTCTTTATCTTATAGTGTAAGGGAGATAAACAATGAAATCTAAAATTGATTCAAATAATGCATTAGTGGCATTTCAGGGAAAAAACATCAGAAAAACCTGGTTTAATGAAGAATGGTGGTTTTCATTAGAGGATATAGTGTTTGTACTTACTGACTCCAAAGATACTAAACAATATATAAATAAGATGAGGCAAAGAGATGAGGAGCTTTCTAAAGGGTGGGTACAGATTGTACATACCCTTCCGATACAGACTTCAGGGGGTGCTCAACGTATGAATTGTGTAAATACTGAAGGCGCTTTTAGATTAGTCCAGTCAATACCATCTCCTAAAGCAGAACCATTCAAGCTTTGGCTTGCAAAAGTAGGGTATGAAAGAGTAAAAGAGATAGAAGATCCTGAATTAGCTCAAAAGAGGATGAAAGCATTATACAAACAGAAAGGCTATCCTGATTCTTGGATCGAAAAAAGAGTGAGAGGTATAGCTATAAGGGATGAACTGACAGATGAGTGGAAAAAAAGAGATGTAGGCCATGACAGAGAATTTGCAATCCTCACAGCTGAAATAAGCAAGGCAACATTTGACATGACTCCATCTGAATATAAGAAATTTAAAAGATTAAAAAGAGAAAATCTTAGGGATCATATGGATGATCTGGAGCTTATCTTTTCAATGCTTGGAGAAAGGGTTACAACAGAGATCACTAAGAATAAGGATAAAAAAGGATTTGATGAATGCAAAGATGCAGCAGAAGAGGGGGGAGAAGTTGCAGGAAATACAAGAAAAGATGCTGAAAAAAAGATAGGTAAGCCTATAGTATCTGATAAGAGTTATATTGAAATCAAGAAGAAAAAATTAAAATAAATTCTTAATTAAAAATATTGATTATCTAGAATTTTCACTCATGCCTTTCATTTCATTGAAGCGTTTCTTTGCTGCTGTTTCGGCTTTTTTATACAGATTTGATGATTATTTTGAGAATTTCTGACGCTTTATAAATCATAATCAAAGATTTTTAGTCTTTCAAAATCCATTTATAAAGCACTGTTCAAGTGCGGGAAGAATATATTTAAATAAAGATATCTTAACAAAGAATATGGAGGGAAGAAAAATAAAAGTTAAAGGAAAAGATATCATCATCTTTTCAAAAAAGGATTCTGATTATATCTCTTTGACAGATATTGCAAGATACAAAAACCCTAAAGAGCCTAGATTTGTTATAATAAACTGGCTTAGGAACAGGAACACTATAGAATTTTTAGGCATCTGGGAACAGATACATAATCCCCATTTTAACCGTGTCGGATTCGATACGCTTAAATCTAATGCAGGTTTAAACTCATTTACCCTATCTCCTTCAAGATGGATCAAAGAAACTGATGCGATAGGTATCATATCAAAAACTGGAAGATATGATAGTGGCACATATGCTCATGAAGATATAGCATTAGAATTTGCTTCGTGGATCTCTGCAGAGTTTAAGCTATATTTTATCAAAGAGTTCAGAAGACTGAAATATGAAGAAAGTGAAAGGCTTCGTCTGGGCTGGAATGTAAAAAGAGAATTAGTAAAGATAAACTATAAGATACATACAGATGCAGTAAAAGAGAATCTAATCCCTCCTGAAATCTCTGCAAAAGATGCCAAAAAAGTTTATGCTTCAGAAGCAGATGTCCTTAATATGGCTCTTTTTGGACAGACAGCCAAAGAATGGAAGGATATGAATAAGAATAAAAAAGGCAACATGGGGGATTATGCAAATGTCACTCAACTGGTTGTTTTAGCTAATCTAGAAAGCTTAAATTCTGAATTTATAAAGCAGAAGATATCTCAAGAAAAAAGGCTGATCCAACTGAACAAGACTGCTATATCCCAAATGAAATCATTGATAGGGAATAAAAAAATTAAAAGACTAAAATGAGCTACGCAAGACTGCATGGAAAAAGCAGGTTTTATGCATTTGAAGATTATCGTTCAGGTAATTTGGAAATCTACCCTCATAAAGATGTTGGAACAGTATTCTTGTCTTTGAATGTCAAACAAGTAAAACAATTAAAAAATATATGTGAAAGATATCTGAATGATCAGGGGAATAAAGATTTTAGTAAATGTTTTTTATTTTCTAAATAATCCAAGCCAAGGAACTATCATAGATACGCATATTATTTGGCAAAGATTTATGATATAAAAACAAGAACTTTGAAACAAGCAGCAAACAGAAATAAAAGAAGGTTTCCTTTATATTCTATGTTCATTTTAAGTAAAAAAGAAATTGATTATGGTATCACAAGATGTGATACCTCCCAACCAGCATTTAGGCAGAACACTTCTTTATGCCTTTATAGAACAAGGGATTGCAAATCTTTCCAGTATTAACTCTTTTAGATAATTCAAAAGAGTATTTGAATGATTTTTCTCTTTATAAACCACTGTTCAACCACCTCCAAAATATATTTATATTATTGTTCCTTTATAGTTATATATGGCTCTTCTTAATCTTCCAGATACTCAAGAACCAATGGATCAAGTGATTGCTTGTTTAAAGTATTTTAATGAACTCGATCTAGAGCTAAAGAAATATAATAAAGTAGTATTTGATTTATCTAAGATAAGATGGATACTTCCTTGTTCTTCTTTATTATTAAGCCATAAGATCGAGAATATAAGATTGCAAAAGAAAAATTTCTCAATTGTTCTTCCAGAATCTAAAGCAGTAACTAATCATCTTAAACAAATCGGTTTTCCATTGGGATCTAAGAGAAAAGAGGATAGATGTTCTCCAATAATCCATTTTATGCATCATGTTAACGAGAGTGTTAATGAACTTTTTGATTTGATAGACCATAATTTCCCAGATAGTGAAGAATATAACAATGCAATCAAATATATTTTAAGTGAATTAGTAACCAACATTGAAGAACATTCAGGATACAAACATGCAACAATTACTGCTCAGTATTATAAGACTAAGAAAATGATTGATATAGGGGTTATAGATGATGGAATATCTATTCCTGGAAGGTTTAGAAAGAAAGGTATAAAATTTAATGAAGATTATACTGCAATCAATAATGCTATTGAAGGAACCAGCACTAAAAATGAGAGAGGAAGAGGAAGAGGACTATCAAGCATAAATAAATTAAATAAGGGATTAAAAGGAGAATTAAATATTGTTTCTAGAGGGGGAGCATTAGTTATTAAAAATGATGGTAAACATAATCTTTATATACTGGAAAATAATAGTATAAAAGGAACACTAGTGTACCTTAAATTCCATAAACCAGCAAAAAAGATAGAGGTTGTAAAATATATCTAATGAAAAAAATAAAACTAATTGATAAATTCGAGGAAAACATTGCAACAAGGGAAAGTGTGGTTGATTTTTTTAGATGGATCAATAAATTAGTTTCTAAAGATATTATGGTAGATTTTAATGAAATAGAGTTTATATCTAGGTCTGCAGCTCATGAATATCTGCGACAATCAAAAAAAAGTAAAAAAAACATATCTAATGTAAATATGGGCTCAGAAGTAGAAAATATGTTTGAATATGTAAAATCAGAAAAGGATATTAAAAAAAAATCAAATAAAAGTCCAAGCCAGATTAAAATATCCACTATTTGTATCTAATTATTTTTTTCCATAAAATTCTAACACAAAAACAACAAACTTTATAAATAACCTAGTTAATCCAATGATAAAAGCTTCTAAGCGCTGAAAAGCGCAGTGTTGTAGCATAGGCAAAAAAACATAAAGAAGCTTCTATGGAAAGATAAAAATGACAGGAATAAATGATGTTTATCCAAATGATCTTATAGATGAGCTTGCAGAACTAATGAAAGATACAGAGGAGATTAAAGCTCCTGAATGGGCAGCATTTGCAAAGACAGGCTCTCACAAAGAAAGGCCTCCGGCTGAAAAAGACTGGTGGTATCCAAGATCAGCAGCAATACTAAGAACAATATACAAGTTCGGGCCTATAGGCACTGAAAAATTAAGGACAAAATACGGCGGAAAGAAAAGAAGAGGCCATCAGCCTCCAATATTCAGAAAAGCAGGAGGAAGTGTAATAAGAAAAGTCCTTCAGCAGCTGGAAAAAGCAGGCCTTGTAGAACAGGCTGAAAAAGGAGTTCACAAAGGAAGAATACTGACAGCAGAAGGAAAAGCACTGCTGAAAAAAGCAGCAGAACAGGCAGGCAAAAAAGCACCTGTACAGGCTCCTAAAAAAGAAGTGCAGGAAAAGAAAGAAGCTCCTGTTGCTGAAAAGCCAAAACAGGAAGTTGAAGAGAAGAAAGAGCAGCCAGTAGCTAAAAAAGAAACTCCAAAAGAAGAGAAAAAAGAATCATAATCAAATAATAAAATGGCAAGATACAAACACCCTGGAAAAAAAGCAAGACTTGCAAAAAAAGGAAGACAGGCTAGATGGGCACCTTTTTGGACAGTTCCTAAAATATACGGCCAGGGAAGAAGAGTTCATCCGGGAAGACATACAGCAAGAAAGAGATCCTGGAGAAGAACAAAGACTAAAGCATAATTAAAAATGGCTAAGAAAAAAGACGCTCAACCAAAAAAGGTATTGGAAAGAGAATATAACATCCCTTTAAGAAAGGAATGGCTAAAAGTTCCTAAATATAAAAGATCTAAAAAAGCTGCAAAAGCAGTAAAAGAGTTCCTTGCAAAACACATGAAAGTAGAAGAAAGGGACATAAGAAAGGTAAAAGTAGGAAAATACCTTAATGAGTTCATCTGGAAGCACGGAATAAAAAATCCTCCTCATCATGTTAAAGTCAATGCAGAAAAAGACGATAAAGGCCTAGTAAAAGCTGAATTGGTTGGAGCACCAAAGGAAGAGCCTAAAGAAGAAAAAGGCAAAAAGAAAAAAGAAGAGAAAAAGCCTGAAGCTAAAGCAAAAGAAGAAAAGAAAAAAGAAACTCCTAAACCAAAAAAGAAAGAGACTCCTGAAAAAAAAGAAACTTCTAAAAAAGAACAGCCTAAAGAGAAAACAGCTAAGAAAGAAGAAAAACCTTCTAAATAATTCTAAACTCTTATATCAAAAGCAGGAACAATCATATAAGCATATACTTTCTTCAGAAATTCAGGTCCATGCATTATCATCTCTTTTACATATCTTCTTTGTTTTCTGCTGGGATTCATATCATAATTCTTAGACACTGCCTTAAGAAGATTAAACCTATCATCAAAATGCTCAAACAATCCAATCTCCTCACAGATATTCTTATGATACAGCCCAACCTGCTTCTCTATATCCACCTCAGCTTCAACTAAAGCAGCCATTGCAAGATATGACTGCGCAAGAAGATGCAGCTTAATATCATAATCCTTAAGATTAAAAACAAACTCATACACTCCATTTGCAACAAGAGTTTTCTGCTTGTTTTTTGGATTGGGAAATAAAACAGACATATTCTTGCCATTGGAATCCTTTATCTCTATATCTTTCTCAAGTTCCTGTAAAAAATCCTCAAGATCCATACAAAAAGAAATATTTTATCATTTATATTGGTTATTGAAAAAATAAAAAAAATAAATCACTTTTTCTTCTTGACAACCAAAGCTATTCCAACTATAGCTATCAATACAGCTAAGATCATCCCTATAGTTGAGAACTCAGGGACTGCTGGATCTCCATCTCCGCCAAGAGGTGTTTCTCCTCCTCCAGAGCCAGTCAATCCACTTACCTTATAATCTGTCCCAATTATCTCACAAGTAACAGTATCTCCACCAATGTTTTTCTCAGTTATACTATCACACTCAGAGTAAGAAAAATTCCCTTCATTAGTGCATCCTTCTACAACTTCAGATAAAATCTCAGCATCTGGACAAACATAAACCCCTGTAGCTTCTGTTATAGGCACATAGAGGCTGTGTGTTCCTATAACACCTGAAACGCTTCCAAGATTAGCTACAACTGTTCTTGAAGAATCTGCATCTGCTGTTACACCACTAAGATCAACATCATCATTTATCTCAAATTCTACTTTCTTATCGCTTCCTTCCTGGATATAATGTATTGAATATGTTGTTGTAGGTCCTACAACATTACCTTCAGAATCATACAGATCAAAACCGTTCCATGAAGAAGGTTCTGTAACTTCATAACCAAAAGGATTAAAACCATCGCCTGAATTATATAGCTGAGATACTTCTAATGAAGATAATGCTCTGTTCCATGTAGACACTTCATCTATTTTTCCATCGAAAGCCCTTCCACCTGAACTTCTGTCACCAATATAAACTGAAGATGTACCTGCTGCAGGAGTACCTGAATTTTGGTCAGAAAGACCACTTAAAGAACCATCAATATATATGTTCGCATCTCCGGATGAATCTCTAGTAGCACAAACATGATGCCATGTATTGAGACTTATTGAATTTGCTCCAGAATATGCACTATTTGAAGCTCCATCTGAAGAGAATTGAAGATATTCATTTTCTTCATTTATGTTGAATATAAAATTTCCATTATCAACAATCCGGCCATAACCATATGAACTCCAGCCTTCCCCCCATCCTGTAGGGTATATCCATGCACATACAGAATCTGCCCCTGTTTCTATAATGTCATCTGCAAGAGAAACATAATCATTACTGCCGTCAAAATCAAGCCCATCTCCAAGCTTTCCAGAAATCCATGATGGAATTCCATTCAATGTTCCATCATTGCCATACTCAGAATTTTCTCCCAAAACCCCATAATCATCTACTCCGCCTGTACTCTCCATGTTTAATGTACCATCTAGATCTGCCTTATTATCAAGAACTCCATCACCATATAGTCCTAATGAGTGTACAGTATATGATCCCTGATAACCGATCCATGAATCGCTCATATATAACATTATAGTGACATTGTCCTCAGTAGAGTTCTCAAGATTCAGTTCTAAACTGACAGTATGTTCAGAATTCGTACCCTGCAATGATTCAATTATCTGCAAAGTTCCATTACCCTTGGTTGTCCATCCTGGTGAAGGAAAATCTGAAGAACTTGATCTATCGTAAGCCCCATCCATGACAATTGCATTGAAGTACATTGTCCCAAGAGTAGCCCAAGTCTCCCATGTAAGCTTAACTGTCTGGCCATCAATATCATCTTTATCAAAAGATTGGAAAAAAATGCCTCTTCCTATGCCTGAATTTGTACTGCTAACTCTTAAAGAGTCTGAATCTGGTTTTGAAAAACTAACTTGAGGATTATAACTGCCAGAAGACTTTTGTTCTTTTAACTGCACCTGAAAACTATCAGAACTATAATTAGATGAATCCTCAGCAATTGTTTCATTGCCTTCATCAAAATCCCAGTAACTCACTAAACCATCTGTAAGTGCAGCAGAAGCAAAAGAACTCATTAAAATAACAATAGCAAATATCAATATCAGTTTTTTCATTTAATAAACACCTCAAATTTTTTATAATTGATAAAATATCAAATATCATATATAAATATATCGAAAATAGAGATTTTCGGATATTTATATTTGAGAACTTTGTTCTCTTCATATAGATATATGAAAAATAAAACTTTAACAGAGACAATACAATAGCTTTATAAATCAATCAACAACAATAATTATCATGAAAGAGATCCTGACAAATATCGAAGCTGAGACAGACCCCAGCTTAGGCTGCAATCCAGAAGAAAGAAAAACAGAAGATATCCTAAGTTACGGCATCATAAACATAGACAAGCCAAAAGGACCTACTTCCCATCAAGTTTCTGATATGGTAAAGAGGATATTATCTCTAAAAAAAGCAGGCCATTCCGGAACATTGGATCCAGCTGTAACAGGAGTTCTCCCGATTGCATTAGGCCGTGCAACAAGAGTCATCCATGCTATCTTAAAATCAGGAAAAGAATATGTGGGAATAATGCATCTTCATAAAGAAGTAGATGAAAAAACATTAAGAGATGTATGCAAAAAATTCATAGGAACTATAACCCAACTGCCTCCGATAAAATCCGCAGTAAAAAGACAGGAAAGAAAAAGAAAGATATATTATTTTGACATATTAGAGATACAGGGCCAGGACATCCTTTTCAGGACAGGAGTTCAGGCAGGCACATATATCAGAAAACTCATTCACGATATGGGAAAAGAACTAAAAGTGGGAGCCCATATGGCTGAGCTTAGAAGGACAAAAGCAGGCCCTTTTGAAGAAGACACATTAACAACACTCCAGAATCTCACAGATGCTCTTCATTATTACAAAGAAAACAAAGATGAAAAACAATTAAGAGAAATCATCCTGCCTGTAGAATCTGCTGTAGAACATCTCCCAAAGGTCTGGGTATTGGACTCAACAGTAGATACCTTATGCCACGGAGCTAACCTTAACATTCCAGGCATAAGCAAGTTAAACAAGATAAAAGAAAAGGAACTTGTAGCTGTCATGACATTAAAGGATGAATTGATAGGCATAGGAACTGCCAGCCTTTCCTCAAAAGATATCCTAAAAAAAGAAAAAGGCCTTGCAGTTGACATCCAAAAGGTTTTTATGCTTCCAGATACTTATAAGAAAGATGAGATATGATCTTGAACTTGACAAAGCTGTAGAAAAAATAAAAAAGCAGAAGGCAAAGACAGTCTGCATACAGCTGGCAGACGGACTCAAGCCATATGCTAACATCATCCAGAAAGAGATAGAAAGCAAGACAAAAGCAAAGGTAATAATCTGGCTTGGCTCCTGCTTTGGAGCGTGCGACATCCCGGAAAGCTTAGAAAGGCTTAACATTGACCTATTGATACAGTTCGGCCACAACGAATATGGTTTTTAATATGGACATGATAAACTTCATACTGGCATCAGCAGCAGCATACTCTGGACTTATAGCAGGATTTATAATAGCTAAGTTAACAAAAGAAGAACTTGAGCCGGGAAAAAGATATTTCTCAATGCTTATGGCAATACTGCTTGCATTGATGACAGGGCTAACATTGTCATATTACAGCTTAAACATATTCCTAACTATCATAGCAGCCATAACAATGCTTATAGCAGCACTGAAACTCGACCTGAAAAGGCTGGACATCATCATATACCCATTGTTTGCTTTGCTACTGGCATTGCTCTCCAAAAATATATCTTATTTCATCACAGCAGCAGCAATTGTATTTATCTACA
This sequence comes from Candidatus Woesearchaeota archaeon, assembly GCA_014729675.1. Taxonomy (GTDB): domain Archaea; phylum Nanobdellota; class Nanobdellia; order Woesearchaeales; family WJKL01; genus WJJM01. The sequence goes on from WJJM01000003.1 coordinate 16,731, forward strand.
GCCTGCCTGCAGCAGCAGAAAAAAACAATTTCATAAGAACTGTATCTTTCATACCTTTGACAATCGTATTCTACTTCTTTACCATTTGACTTTAGTGATCCCAAGATAATATGCTGCATGATTTGCTATCATATGGATGATAATATTTATCGATATTACAGTTAAAACTGCCTGCCATGAAGGCACAAAAATAAAAGAAACAAATACAAGACTGCCAATAGAATAATCTATCTGGTCCCATGGAATAAACCTGTCTCCTGGTTTTACATCTGCTCTTCTCTTGAAAAAGCTTTTCACAGAATCTCCAAACAATGCTCCAAAACCCAGCAAAAACCCCAGCAAAAGCCAGTTTGAATAGTCAACAAAACTTATGCTTCTGAACACGTCATAAACATACAGGATATTCTGGATATATGCAACAGCTATCCCTGCAAAAACTCCAAACACAAATCCTCTCACAGTCTTATGACTCCCGAGTATAGGTTTTCCTTTAAACTTCTTTCCCATGTCAACAGGAATATCCAAAAACTTAAAATGTTTCTTGACAAGAACAGGAGCCATGTTTGCAAAATAAACAGGCATCATCAGGTAAAGACACTTTGTCAGAAAAAATATAGCTTCCTGCATCTACTTCACCTCAAAATCCACCATCACAGGCAGATGGTCTGAAAAATCCGCCTGTAATATTTCATATTCCTTTACATCGATACTCTTTGAAACAAGGATATAATCAAGCCTTTTTGAAGGATTCCACGCAGGCTCTGTATATTTTATCCTGCTGTAGTCTACCTTTGCTGTATCTGTAAGGTGGGTCTCTTTCATCAGCTTATCCAGCTCATGCAGCCCGTGAAAAGTGTTAAAATCCCCCATCAATATTACAGGATTATCTATCCCTTTGATTATCTTTGTAAGTTCCTCAATCTGCTTTGCCCTTGTTTTCCCGCCCAGAGCAAGATGTGCAACAAGCAGCGTAACCTTCTTTGGACAGTCTACAGAAGCTTCGATTATCGTCCTTTTTGTTCCTTTGGTAAAAAAGTGCTGCTTGACATCATACAGCTTGTAATTTGACATCAGTGCATTGCTCTGCATACTCAATATGGGCACAAGATGAAAAATCCTTAAGAAAGAGACAAAAGGATACTTTACCCAGTCCACAAGGCTTGTAAACTCAAGCTTATGCTCGATTATCTGAGGGATATCCTTGTACCTGCTCCTGAAAGAGCCCTTGTCAA
>WJJM01000066.1 GCA_014729675.1 Candidatus Woesearchaeota archaeon
CAATTATATAATTATCATTATCTATTACAGCTTTTATCTCTGTGCTGTTGTAAGCAGATGTGTTGATTGACTGATTAAAGCTTTTTATCTGGCCTGCTGGAATCGTTATCTGCCTGTTTATGATCTCCTTTGTGGTGTTGATAATCAAATCTGTTGTTATATCTGCAGAGGCATTGTTTTTAATGACTGCTGTTATGGTTATATTGGCCCCTCTATCTACAGGGTTAGGGCTTAGAGTTAAATTCTCTATAGCTATATCTGCAAGATCATAATAGATTTTTAAGTTTGAGATATTTAAGTAGCCTGCTTTTTCTGTTGTGAAATTTAATGGGATCTCTACATAGCTATCATTGTTTTCGTCTGTATATTGACTCACATTAATGTTGCTGCTGAAATCAGGGATATTTTTTAAAGTGTAAAGGTAACCTGAATAGTTGTAATTATATTCGTTGCCTGCGTAGAAGCTTAGATTAGTTATGTAAGAGATGTTTTCTGTATACAATGAAAACTGGAAATCTCTTCCAGGGAATCCTGTTCCTGAAGAACTATACCACATTCCTCCTGGATATTCATCTGAAGTTGATATCTTATATACATAAGCAGCTCCTGGATAAGGGTCAAGAGTTCCGAAAACAAGATAATAATCTTCATCAGGTGTTAATGGATCGTAATCTGAGAAATTGAATGATTTCCATCTGTAACCTCTGTTGCCGTCTTTGTTTTCTATATACGAATCATCAAAAGATTCTCTTGGAACAATAGCTTGGGTTATATCATCTCCATTAACAACATCATCTTTTCTTATCCTTATGAAAGGCGGCTCTGTTATTATAGAGGTGTTGTCTCTTGGAGTTAAAGTCATCTCAAATCTTGATACTCTGTTTTCTGTTATATTGATGCTCTGAGATGCCCAGTTTGTCTCTTCAATATTCATGGTTCCGCCTGCAGTTGGCTGATCTATCTCTTTTTCTCCAAGGAGTATCTTTTCTCCTTCAATATCCAATAAAGCATAATTTACTTTTGAATATACGGGAAGCTGTATATTTAGTTGATCATTATCATTATCAGTCATATTCAAATATCTTGATGAACTTGAATCTGGGAATTCTGTCAAAAGCTGTTCATCTGCACTTTTGTAGTATAAATATGATGAGTACTGATTGTTGGATTCATTTATTTCTGTAATAAGATTTGAAGGGTCTGCAACAACTGTTATATTCCTTAAACCTGTTTCTGTTATAATATATGATGCTGAGGCTACTGCTGAAGATGAAGCTTCAATGGAGTTTATAGTGTCTGTTCCGATAAGACCTGAATTGTCATAGAACTTAACTTCAATATCTTCTCCAGGCCTTATACCTATATTTTCAACAGTTGCATCTATTATGATATTATCTCCATATTCAGGAGTGTCTTCTGAAAGGGATATTGAAGAAGTTTTGAAATCTGCTCCAAGATCTGTCAAAAGATCAAACTCATAATCTAAAGAGTTTCCTGAATCATCTACAGCAAGTATCCTGAATCTAACTTTTGTTGTAGTTATTCCAGATGGGACTGTTGCATTGTAAATGTTTCCAATATTGGTCAAAGCAATAGAATTCCATGAGCCGTTATTATACCACATATTGACTGAAGCTATTGCTCCGTCTAAAGGATCCACCTTAAACTCAAACTCATTTGTCTTCTTTGTATAGACAAAATCTGAATAAAGATTGTCTGTGTACATATGCATATATTCTAATGCAGGAGGATCTTTGTCTGCCAAAGATGTATCAAAAGTTGCGTTTATTCTTGCTGAGTTTTCTATCGTGTTTAAAGTAAAGTTGTTTTCTATTATAAGGCTCCATACTCCTTGGGTTATAGAAAAGTTTATGGTGTCTAAAGAACCGCCTGAATCAAATGTTCCTGAATCATAAAGCTCATATGACTGCTCCATTCCATTGACATTGTCATATGTCTGCGTATAAAAAAACCTGCTCTGATTGCCTATATACGGCAGGGCATATATCCTGTCGTTCTCGTTAAGAAACTCTGCATACCAAAAATGACCTGATTCTGATACTTTATAGATAAGATCATCCTTAAGCCAGACTGTGTTATCTGAAAGCTCTGTCTTCATGTGGCTAGTGTTGACTGCATAGAAGTTTGGACTTCTGATCAGTTCATCTGAGGTCATCTGATCAAGAGCAATAAGAGCATTTGGCTTGCACCAATAATTAGCATCATTTAGAGGAGTATAGAACATATCTGCGTATAATCTTTTTTGCATGCCATCGATGGTCCAGCCAAGAGAATCACATCTTCCGTAATATCCAAGATTATAATAATCAGTTATGTCGGGATAGTATGCCCTTATCTTTTTCATGGTGTCTGGGCCAAGATCAAAAAGATGATCGGAGGTTATGTTGGTTACAATACCATACTCATCATAATGTGAGTCTTGGTAATCAAAAGGATGCCTCCACATAAGCGCATAATCTTCACTCATGTTTGAAACATAGATTGGAAGCGTTTCAAATTCAACTATTGCTGAAGAAGCGAATTTCAAAGACCAGTGGTTAAGCAGATTCTTATTAGGAGCATACCTGAAATCTCTGGCACTTACTAAACCCTTTGTATTATCATAACTTATACTCTGATTGTCAATGTCTTTGAAAGAATAATTTACAAGATGAACTGCCTCTTCTGCATTGATGGTTATAGTGCTGTCATTTACCATAACATTTTCCCTTATAACCCACTTATCTCCAGGCTCAAAGGTAACACTGTCTCCAAACTTGACAACAATATCATAGACTCCTGGATCTATAGGTATCCTTAAAGGCGATGTTGTCTCGTATGTGTATTTTGTATCGTTTCTGTCATGTATATGCACCACCCCTTCAGCGTGCGCTCCTGATTCCTTGAGATGTATCTCAGACATGCTGCTCTTCATGAAATATAATGGGATCCTTAGATTATCTGTTCCGTTTGCATATATGTATCCTTCATATCCTCCATTAGCAAGGATAGAATTATTAACATAAAGATTAAATTCAAAGTTTCTTGTCTGTCCTGCTGGAATTGAGAATTCTGTCTGATTGAATGTTGCAGTTATGCCTGCCTGGCCAATATCTGTGCTTAAGTTATAGTTTATGGCTGAATCTCCAAGATTTTTTATAGTGAATATCTGAGTTTCATTGAAATCAGGATTTATGCTCTCATCTACTCCGAAGCTTTTTGATGTCGGTGTTATGACTGCGTCTGTGTTTATTGCCTTTAATGAATCAACTCTTCCTGTTCCCTGTGTATGGATGCTTTCTCCAACATCTATAGCTGTGTTGATTATTGCAGCCCTTATTTCTTCATTATTCCATCCTGGATGTGCCTGTTTAAGAAGTGCAGCTGTTCCTGATACCATAGGGCATGACATAGAAGTTCCGGGTAGTTCCTTATATCCTGAACCTGTGCAATGAGTGCATGAGCCTGTCGGGACTGTTGATTCTATATAATAGCCTGGAGCTAAAACATCGGGCTTTATGTTATAGTTTGCTGTAGGGCCTCTGCTTGAGAATGACTGAACTTCGTCATCATAATTGGTTGCACCTACTGTTAGGGAAAAGTTTGCAGTTCCAGGGGCATTTATAGTGTTAGACAAAGGGCCTGAGTTCCCTGCTGATGAAACAACTATGACTCCCTGCATAAAAGCGTTGTTTGCAGCAACAGATAATGGAGAATTCTCATCTCCACTGCCACCTAAACTTAAGGAGATTATATCTGCTCCTGCATTTGTAGCATTTTCTATTGCAGCAACTATATCTGAGGTAGAGCCTGAACCTCCTGAATTCATAGGCTTTAATGCAAGAAGTTTAGCTTTTGGAGCTATTCCCTTTAATGTTCCGTCTGCAGCTGCAATTCCTGCGCAATGTGTACCATGGCCATTGTCATCAAAAGGATCATTATCATCATTAACAAAATCATATCCTCCGATTATCTTTTCGCAGCTTCCTTCTAAAAATTCAGATGTATTGCATGCTCCTAAATCTGGATGAGTATAATCTATTCCAGAATCTATTATAGCTATTGTTATTCCTTCTCCGGTTATATTATTGCCTGAAGAATTTTGCATAGCCCAGACTTTTGTTGCGTTTAACAACTCTGCGCTTTCAGTTATATCTAAAGTTATTATCTCATCAGGATATACTGCTTTTACAGCATCTGAAGCCTTTAGTTCATCTATCTTTTTTGAGTCTGCTTTTAATGCTACTGCCCCTATAAGCTCAAGCTCTTTTTTCTTTATCTTTTCCTTTTTTGAGGAGATTCCGAAAAAACCTTTTTTTGATAGTATGCTTTCTACTTTTTCTATAGACTTTTTGAATTTTTCATGCTTCTTTTGATTTAATGTCTTTTTTTCACTTATGCCTGATGAGACCATGAATCCCTCAAAAGGGTTTGTCTCTGGTTCTGTGTCAAGGACAAGGATGACGTCCTGCTGAGCATCCCCATAATTTAGCCTGTAAGCTCCAGGCCTTGTCTGTATTATGGATATAGGAGTGTCTCCTTTGTATTTTGTTGTGTCTACATGGATATTTCCATCTTTAGAAGTTATTATGTCATTTGCTATCAGGTCATCAAGTGATTCTGCATATATAGTTGTTGAGAATAAGGATAAAAATATTATAAATATGCCTAACTTTAACTGTTTTGAGTTTTTCATCACCAAATACCCTTTTAAAAGCTAAATAAGCTCCTCACAGAGATATAAAAAGAGATTATAGCTTATATATCTTTCGGAATGGAATTTAGTTTTTTATGGTTTTTAAGATTCAATACATTTCTTTAAGTCAATAGAGTTGCCTTGCAATAATCATTCCTAGGTCAACAGAGTTGCCCTGCAATTATTATTCAAAAATAATAATTTAACAATAATTATTTATAACGCTCGCTTTGCTCGCTACTATAGCCAAAGAAGACTGCCTATCGGCAGTTAGCTCCTCCCCTTTTGGTGCAGAACTTTCTTTCTTTTTCCCACCCAAGTTTTAGTGCTCTGTGCTTCACTAAGATTGGATTTAGTGTAAGGTCGTTGAGTTCTAAGTTGACTTAGCTGGGAGATCAGTAGATTAGAATTGGAGCCAAAACTCAGCTTAGCTGCGGAGTGAGACTGTGCACGAGCGCAGCGAGTGCCATAAATTGGATTGAAAGTTTTAATCTTGCTTTTTGGAAATATTAAAAAGATTGGCAGGCTTTCAATTATACAGATCAAAGTCTGACTTAAAAATAGGATTGAAGTTTTTGCTTTTTAGAAATATTAAAGAATTATAATCGCAAGCAGGATTTTAAGAATATATAAAAGCATGACTTATAGATGGAATTGAGAATGAAAAATAAAAAAATAAGAAAAAAAGGATTATCTCCTTTTCTTGATTATCAGAGCTGCTCCTATAGTTACTACAAGTACAGCCATGATTATTCCAAGTGTTGAGAATTCTGGAACTGAGCCTCCGTTATCTCCACCCTGCTGATCTTCACTCAATCCGAAGCTGGAGAACTCGTCAACATAGAAAGTTAGTGTTCCTGTTTCTTCATTCCAATTTACAGGCTCACAGTCAGTTCCGCATTCAGGCCATGAATCTCTTGGGTCGCTTGCAAGATTGAATGAATCATTCTTGTAAACTATAGGAACTCCTTCTCCATCAGTTATGTATCCTGAAGGATCTACATTATACAGCTCAACTTTTGCTGTAGGATGGTCTATCCAGTAGCTTAGCTTGCTCAGGATGCTGTCTGAATCTACTGCTATGAATCCGTTGTCTATTATCACATTAGATGAAGCAAGTGCAAGATCCCAGATAAAAGGGAAGTTTCCTTCAAATGTAACCTTTCCTATCAAGTCTCTTTCTAATGAAAAGAAATAGACTGAATTTGAGTAAGCATGGTCTGGATCTGATTCTCCCTGATAGACAGAAATATCATCTCCTTCTGAACCTAAGTCAGTTGTACCAGCTCCGTCAAAATAACCTGTGTCTACAGTTATGTCTGAGCCAAGATCTGGAATCGACAATACCTTAACGTCAAAAACTTTATTGACGACACTATTGCCGTCATCTGCACTGACAGTTACAGTTCCAGTACCATGTCCATCTGCTGAAGGTACAACTACAAGATAATCTGAGTTTATAGATGCTGTCTGTATAGGTCCTGTTGATGATACGATATCATAAGTGCAGCCCAGTCCGCATCCAGTAGATGTATAGTCGCTCATGAGCAGAGTATTGTTTGTAACATCTTCATCCATCACAACAACAGGTACTGCACCCCATACAGGAATCTCATCCCATACTCCGCTAACACAAAGATATCCTTCACTTTCAGATTCATCATTATAGTCTGCACCATCATGGACACAGGAAGTTGAATCGTCTGCACAGAACTTATCTGAATCATCATAATCATCTCTGCAGTAACCGCTTAAACAATCGCCGTTGACAGAACAAGCTTCCCCGTTAGCTGAAGGAGAACTATATTTTAGAGTATATATCGAGTGCCCTCCTGTATCTTGGCAATTACCACAATTTCCAGTTACATACACATCATTGTTTGAGTCTGTAGCTATCCCATAAGCATAATCATAAGTATTTGAAGGATCATGCAAATCTGAATCTATATAATCTCCATCTGAATCTAATTGGAGTATATAAAATGCATCATATCCTTTATCGCCACAATGCATGCATCTAGAGGCAATATATACCTCATTGTTTGAGTCTGTAGCTATTGAATTTCCAAAATAATCATGATCTGTCGGTCTAGCTATATTTGTCCATATATGATCTCCACTGGAATCAAATTTCATGGTATACATGCTATCATTGGAACTAGCATAACTATAACTGCCTTTGTATCCAGTAACATATACATTATTGTTTGAATCTGTAGCTATTCCGTACCCTCTATCTGAATAAGAACTAGGATCTGTGATGTTTGTCCATTGTTTGTTTCCGCTGGAATCAAATTTCATAGTATATATTGCATAATTCCCTTTATCGCCACAACCTTCACACTTTCCGGTTACATATACATTATTGTTTGAGTCTGTTGCTATTGAATTACCTGAATCTTCACCTGAACTTGGGTCAGTTATGTCTGTCCATTGTTTGTTTCCGCTGGAATCAAATTTCATGGTGTATATCGCAGTACTGCCAGAACTTCCGCAGCCGTTGCATTCCCCTGTTACGTATACATTATTGTTTGAGTCTGTTGTTATACTATAACCTATATCTCCGTAAATACTTGGATCAGTTACATCTTTCCATATATGGTTTCCATCAGAATCAAATTTCATAGTATATATACCTGTAACTGCACTACCTTCACACCCACTACAATACCCAGTAACATATACATTGTCATTTGAGTCTGTAGCTATCCCATAAGCAAAATCATTTGAGGAAGTTGGATCTGTTATATTTGTCCATATATGGTTTCCATCAGAATCAAATTTCATAGTATACATTGCACGGCCTCCGTTATCTCCGCAGTTTTCACAATATCCGGCAACATAAACATTATTGTTTGAGTCTATTGCAACGGCCCTCCCAAAATCATCATGTCCAGGATCAGTAATATTTATCCATTCAATATCAAGAGCACTCACACCAGAACTCAAAACTATCATAAAAACTATTAACATTAAAATTTTTTTATTCATATATCACACCTCATATTTTTTGTTAGATGCATAAGAATTTTATTCTTGACACATCCGGGTTTTGTTAAAATTGATTATATCTTAATAAAAAAATATAATCCTATATAAATCTTCTGCTATTTTTTTGTTTTCTTTTTTCTGAACAGATGCTTTATCCTGTTCCTGAATGTTGCGCATCTTTTGATATGTCTCTTGTATCTATCTTTGCTTCTGAACTTTTTTTTGCAGACAGGGCATTTGTATATTGTAACTTTTCTTTTTGGCTTGTATCTTTGGAAATATACATAGCTTATGCCGAATGTAAAGCACAAGATTATTATGATGATTATCCTTAATGTATCTGATATGCATCTGTTTATCAGAAGATACAATGAAAGTGCCAGGATCATGAATTCTATAAACGCTTTCAGCTTGCTTGCATTTACTCTTCTTATCTCATCTTCAGCATCCTTATACTTATAGTCATAATAGGCTGCTATGATTATGAAGAGTGCAAATGCTATTGCTAAAGATATTACTGCCCACCATGGGATAGGACAATATGCAGGGGATTCTGGAGTTGGAGGTGTGCATGCTTTTACTTCTTTAGGCCTATAGGCTGTAGAGAAGCAGTATTTTTCAGGATAAAGTTCAGCCATGTCTGTGCAGTTTCTGTACTGCCTTCCTTCTGGAAGACAAGGACCCCATTCTGTGCAGGTCCAGTTGGTCAGGCAGCCACCGCTTGAGTCCGGCTCTTCAGATCTTGTAAGTTGGATAGGGCAGGACTTTACTGTTTCTGGGATATTTGTAGGATTGCTGCAGGCCATTATATCATAGCATTTTCTTGTCTGGTTTTCAGTATTGTTTGTGCAGTCTGTCCATGGAGTGCATGACCATTCTGATCTGCATCTGTTGTTTCCTCCTCCGCCAGATGGGGGGGATGATGGATTTAAGACTATTAGAGTGTGTGTTTCTGAGAAGGATGTATAGTTTGCTGTTTCAGGGTGTTTTAGCAGGATAGTATATGTTCCTGAGCTGTTGAACTGAGTAATATTTGTTACAGGATTTGTATCATTGTTTATCAAAGTTCCATCTATATATAGTTCAATGTTTGTATCTCCGTCCAAGAGGAATCCTGTTATGTTTACAGTGTCTCCTTTGTTTATAGTCAAGTCATTGTCAGTTCCGTCTAATGTTAAGTTTACAGAAGATGCAAACTTATCTATCTGCATGGTTGAAGTGTTTTCTGAATATGTATAGTTTTGAGATGATGAATTGCATGTATAGTTATGCAAGCCTGCCGGCAGTGTTACCTCTTTGTTATTTTCTGAAGCAGTCACGTCATTTCCATTCCTATATAACTTTGCTGTTGTTTGAGGATCTGTTGAAGAGCAGGAAGCGTTTATCTTTGATGAAACATTTTGAGGAGATGAAGGATCTATGTTTAATAAGCAGGATGAAGCTGCTTTTTCAACAGTGTATGTCCATTGGTCTGACTCAACCAAGAAGCCGACTGTGTCGTTTGCATAACTTTTCCATGTGTAGGTTCCTGCTGCAAGTTCTGTCTGGTTGTAAAGATATACAGAGCTTAGATTGTACATAGAATAATTGCTTAATGTTCCTGTAAAGTTATGCTCTATCAAAGCTGTATCCATATGGTTCTCATCGTCTATCCATGTTATATTGAACTGGTAGAATGTTCCTGGACTGTAAGAATTTCCTGAAGGAATATTTGTCCTGTTGTTGCTCCATTGGGGAGGGCCTCCTGAGATGTTCACAAATACTGTTTTTGTGTCATTTCCCCAGCCGTCTGTTACATATGCCTCGAATATCCAATACCCAACGTCTGTATAGTCTCCAGGGTTCCTCAGCCAGGAAACAGAAGTTGATGTTGATTGGTTTACTATAGTATTATTTTTTGTTATGACGTGAGTAAGAGCATCTCCGTCAGGATCTGAGCCAAATCCTGCAATTATGTAATAGCTTATGTTAGACTCGTTTCTTTCAAGATAAAAATGGGTTGCATTTATGGATGTTTTTGGATCAGAAACAGAAAATGCCATCAGGGTAGGCTCCTCATTAGGAATCTTGTATTCCAATACAGAACTGTTTGCTGAGTCTGTCGTGTTTGTGCAGTTTATTATGATAGAGACTGTCTCTAGGACAGGATATGAGTCTGTTGCATTTGTCAGGTTGGCTGTGAATTGGTTTGAGGAGAAGTTCAGCATCTGTTTGGTCCTTGGAACTGGATTGGAGGGGCTGTAATGCGTCAGATTACAGGCTATGTTTCCCTGAAGGTTGTTGATTGTAGCGTTTATCTGGAGGGTGTGATTTGAGAAGTTTGCAGAAACAATATCATTGGAAGGTATATCAAAGACAGCAAAACCTGTTATTCCATCTCCTGTAAGGAATATCGAAACTGCTGCAATAAGAATCAATGAAACTAAAACAGCTGCGCCTATGTAACTAACCCTCTTTTTGTCCATTTTTTTAACTTAAAACACCTCAAAATCGCTATTATCACTTTAAAGAGGATAATTAGTTTAAATATTTTACTTTTTAGCAAAAAAAGCAGACTCACTAAGGTTCGAATCTATTTTTTATTTTGATAGATAAGAAAATAATAGAAAGAAAAAAAGAAAAAATAAAGAATCAGCTTTCCATCGCTTCGTCCATAGCTGTTGAGGCTCCTGAGCATGTTACTGTCTGCACTCCTCTATTGGACGAATCGCTTGCAAACCACACTGCAACCTGGACATCTCCGCCTTCTGAAGATATCATCTTTTCCTTAAGCTTCTCGTTTCCGATCAGATCAGAACATACAGCGTATTCTCCAGGGGCGATCTCTTCCTTGTCGCATTCAAATTCCTGCATATTGATTCCTTTTACCTGGATGCGAAGGTCGCTCTGATGGCTCTGGGGGATAGCAGTCATAACATCATCATTGACGTTTGTTATGATCGCACTGATTGTCTTTCCGTCACACTCAACATCAGAAAGAATTCCTCGGGTACCATAATCAATCTTCCCTTCATCTGTCACATCTGGTTCTTCTGTCGGCTGAGCCTGTGTATCTTCAACCGGTTCTGGCTCTGGCTCTGGTTCAGGTGCTGGTGCTGGCTCTGGTTCTTCGTCTTTGCCGCATCCGCTTACCATCAGCAGGATTCCAACCGCCAAAATACTCAACAATATTGTTGTTTTCTTCATTTCTTATCACCTATCAAAATTTTTCAAATCCTTGAGGTGCCTGAAACAGTGTTTCAATCACCTTTTGTTTTCCGGAAAATAGTTTTTATGAGAAAAATATATGTTTTAATATATAAATGTGTCGAAATCGAATAGGATTTCGGACATTTATATTTGAGAAGCTTTGGTTCTCTTCATATAAATGTGTCGAAATCGAATAGGATTTCGGACATTTATGCTTGGGAATTTTATTCCCTTCGTATAAATGTGTCGAAATCGAATAGGATTTCGGACATTTATATTTGAGAAGCTTTGGTTCTCTTCATATAAATGTGTCGAAATCGAATAGGATTTCGGACATTTTAGCTTTGTATGATTCCAAGAACTTCTTTTTTTTTCTCTTCCATAAGTTTTTCAGAATCAGCTTCAAGATTAAGCCTTAGAAGAGGTTCTGTGTTTGAAGGCCTTACATTGAACCACCAGTCTTTGTATTCTACTGTTATTCCGTCAAGCCAGGATATGTCTGCATCATTGTAATGCTCTTCAAGCTCTTTCATCTTTGCCTGCTTGTCCTCAACCTCTGAGTTTATCTCTCCTGACTGGAAGTATTTTCTTAAAGGGGAAGCGAGTTGGCTTATCTTTTCATCTTTTTCAGATAATAATGAGAGGATTGTGAGTATGGCTTCTGTGCTTGACTCTGTAAAGAAGTGATTCCTGAAATAGAAATGGGATGATAATTCTCCTGCAAAGACTGCATCATTGTCTCTCATCTCTTTTTTTATGAAAGCATGGCCTACACGGCATTTTACTGCTTTTCCTCCTGCTTCTTCTATGGCTTCTTTTACAGCTTTTGAGCTTCTGAGATCGTAGAGGATGGTTGCGTTCGGATGTTTTTTCAGCATGACCTTTGAGATTAAAGCTGTTATCGTGTCTCCATTTACAGTCTCTCCCTTGTCGTCTATGAATCCAACCCTGTCGCAGTCTCCGTCATAGGCAAGGCCGAGATCTGCTTTTTCTTCAAGAACCTTTTTCTTGACTGCTTCAAGATTTTCAGGCTTAAGAGGATTAGCTTCATGATTTGGAAAGTTTCCATCAGGCTCTTTGAACATCTCTATTATATTTAGGTTGTCTATCTTGGATATTACATTATCAACCTCATATCTTCCCATCCCGTTTCCGTAATCTATTACTATCTTCAATGGCTGAGTTATGTTGTTGAACTGCATGACATGCTCTTTGTAATCGTCCATGAAATCCTTTTTTATGATGTTTGCTGTCTTTCCTGAAGGTTCTAAATCGCTTAAAGCTATCTTCTTTATATCTTCTATGCCTGTTGCTCCACTTATAGGGACAGCCTGTTTTTTTGTTAACTTGAATCCGTTGTATTCTCCAGGATTATGGGAAGCTGTCAGCATTATGCCTGAGTCATAACTATATTTTCCAACACAGAAATAGAGCATAGGTGTTGTGCATCTTCCTATGTCGATGACATCTGCTCCTTCTTCATTTATGCCTCTTGCCAAAGATTTGAACAAAGAGTCTGAGCTTGTCCTCATATCCCTGCCTATGCAGACATTTTTGCATCTGAGAAACCTTACAAATGCTCTTCCTATCCTGTATGCTGACTCTTCATCTAACTGTGTCGGATATACTCCTCTGATATCATATGCCTTGAATATTGAAGGGTCAGTCATCTAATCTTCCCCTTTTTTCAGGATGTCAGATGAGCTGTTAAGTTTCTCTCCCCCGACATTGTCAACCATCTTTATGTCCAGTTCATGGCAGACAGGAGTTTCCGGAACATTTGCTCTGTCTCTGTCTCCACCATTAGCAAAGATATCTGGCTTGATCATCCTTAGAGTTTCACATTGAGTCCTGTCTTTGTCTATAGAAATAACTGCTTCATCGACCATATTCAATCTTTCTACAATATATTTTATATCCTCAGCATCATGGATAAGCTTGCCTTTTTTTCCTATCTGCTGCTGATTGTTGTTAACTATAACTATGAGCTTATCTCCCAAAGATTTTGCAGCTTCAAAAAGCTTAACATGTCCTTTGTGCAGAACTGTGAAGTATCCTGATACGCAAACTGTTGTCATTTTAGATATGGAATTGATAATTGTTATTTAAGTTTTTTTATTTTGAGATTGAAATCTTTATCATAAAACTTAAGATGATAATGATGGTTCAGACATTATCCATAAGCCAAAGAGTGAGATATATGAAAGGTGTATCTATCAAAGCTATTATGGTCTTTACTGCCCATTGGCCAATGATAAGAGGGGCTATAGGGAATACTCCATAGAAGGCTATGGTTATGAATATTACTGAGTCTATCATCTGGCTTGTTATTGTTGAAGCATTGTTTCTCAGCCAGAGGTGTTTTCCTCTTGTCTTCTTTTTCCAGAAGTGGAAGGCCCAGATGTCATGATGCTGAGATATAAGATATGCTATGAATCCTGCAAGGGCTATTCTTGGAGTGAGTGCAACAACCTGGGAAAAGATTACAGAGAATTCAGATGCATATGCTGCTGGCTGCCAGGTTGTGACTATGTGTGTTGATAGTACGAGTACAAGATTCGAGAAGAATCCTGCCCAGACTGCTTTCCTTGCTGCGGCTTTTCCCCATCTTTCTGAGAGTATATCTGTTATGAAGAATATCATTGAGAATGTTATCACCCCTGCAGGTACTGTAAACGGACCAAAGATCACTATCTTGTTTGCAAAGATGTTCGCCATCACAACCAATGCAGACACTAATGCTATAGGATAGACTGCTCCGTATCTTTTCCCTAATATGCCTGCTAAGGTTGCTATGAGAAATGTTGATATTATCCACAAGATTATTGTTATGAGCATGGTCAAAGCAAGGCCTGTGAATTTATAATTTTTACCCTAAATTGCTGCTTAAAATAGTAAAGCTTAAAAAGAGGTCTTGATTAGCACATATCAATAATCAGGATTTTATCAAAGCTTGGCTATTTCTGATTAATAGGCTGAACACATGAAAACAATATTTTATCAAGGAAAAGCGAATCATCTAGATAAAAGTTTAAGCCAAAAAACTGAACAGGAGGTGAGAAAATGAAAGGAACTGTAAAATTTTTCAATGAAGGGAAAGGATACGGATTTATTGCTGGAGAAGACGGCAAAGAGTATTTTGTGCACATATCCGGAGTAAATGAAGGATTAACCCTTAATGATAATGACGCTGTTGAATTCGAAGTAGAAGAAGGAGACAGAGGTCCAAAAGCGGTAAATGTAAGCAAAGAGTAGATTTCTGATCAAGATTAGAAATATTTATTTTTTTATTCTATTTTTTTATTAAATCTTATAAGATTTTAGATTATATTTTTTATGCCAGGGACAAGGATATTGAGCATTGAAAAAATAATTATGACAAATAGCTTAGAATAAAGATGATTATTGGCAATATAGCATAGAATATCCCAAAAATAAATATTAACTTGTTGACTTCTGGATTTAAGAATTTTCCATATTCCTTTCTTGTTCTGATATATGTTCCAAGAATCAATGCCAGGAACAATATATTCAAAAAAGACAGCCAGCCTAATCCATAAAATATGTATTTATACCATCTGTCTATCTTAAAATCTGAAGCCATATCTTAACTAAGATAAGTGAAGTATATAAATGTTCTTTTTTTGCTGGAACTTATGTTCTCTACCTAACTTACTAAAAGTAAAACATGACAGAACAACCACTGTTATCTTCTTTGCAGGACTAAATTTAGTTCAATATTTCCGAATAGAGACTGCAAAGTTGAGACCTATGATAATAGATTCCCCTGAAGGGGGCTATATCAGGACGAGAAAGGCTGTTTTTGGTGCTTTTTTGATTCTCTTTTAGATTCTTTCACAGTTTTTACAAATGCAAAAGCCTGAAGAACCACAACAATCAATAACATGATTATTGAAGTGTATCCGAACCAGTCAGGTCCACTCCCATGTGTTGTAAAAAACTGAAAATATATCAAATGTCCTATTACCAGATAGAAGACTACATATGTGAAAGACTGTATCCATCTCCAGGGTCCAATTCCAAGAAATTTTATTATCTTGTTGAAAGATGTTGCTGCTAAAATCAAAGACATGATCAATGCTATCAGGCCTATGAGATTTGCCAAGCCAAAACCTCCTCCACCTATCCCTCCTCCAAGCGCTTTGGTTAAGCTCCAACCTATAAATCCTTTATCCATTACAAAATAAAAATGTAATAAAGAAGTTATCACAAACCAGATTCCTAATTCTCCTCTCCATGTCCACGGCCTTTCGAATACAGAAAAAGATTCTTTGGGTCTTATCAGTCTCATTATCGGCCCTATTATCAAAACAAAAAACAGCAGGAAAAAAGAAACTCTTGCAAAGGACGTAGACCATCCGATCGAAAACAGATAGGTGAGAATTACTGCCAATCCTATTGAGAATATCCCCACACAGATATGTTTTCCTAATGTGTTTTTTACATCGATATAGGCCATCTAAATGAGAGTAATAATCTGTATTTTATAAATCTATCTAATTCAGCTTTCTTGTATGTGGTTAACATCGCGCGCTGTTATATTCGTCTGACCAAAGGGAAGACCTAAAATTTAGTGCAACGATGCCGAAGGCAAAATTTTAGAGTTTTTGGATTACTGATAAATTCGACCGAAGGTAGTGTATATGTGCGAAACACTGGGGAGTTCCGTTCTTTCAAGCTCGTAAGAGCCTTAGAGAACATATATCTAAGGGAGAACTCTTATATTTTTAAAAAGCAATATTTATAAATGTGTACAAATATTTATCCTTAAAATACGATCAAAAAATGTTATTTTAAAGGTTGATTCAAAAATTTACGATAAATATAGAGGTTATTATAAAAAGAAAGGATTAATAGTCTCTAAACGATTTGAAACTTTTACATTTGAAGAATTTAAAAAGAATTGAAAAGACTTGGCTATGTAAAAGGGGTGTGAATATGCAAAGGGAAAAGATTTTAGCAAAATTGGAGAAATATTCTTCTTGGTTAAAGATAAATAGGATGGGAAGAGATGTATTTTATCGGATTTGGTATTTCTCTAATGGCAGTCTATCTTGCTTTTTACGCATTTTTATCAATAAGCATAAAATAGAGGGAATATTATGGTAGAATATTACACTTTAGGAATTTCTGAAGCGATTGAATCATTAAAAAGTTCTGAAAAGGGACTAACTGAAAAAGAAGCCAAACAGAGACTAAAAAAATATGGCATTAATGAGTTAGAAAAAAGAAGAAATATCTCTCCTATTCAAATATTTATAAGGCAATTTGCCTCATTTATAGTTATAATACTTTTAATAGCTATTGTTATCTCTCTATTATTAGGAGAAAGGTTAGATGCAATTGTTATCTCGATAATAGTGGTCCTTAATGGACTATTTGGTTTTGTTCAAGAATACAAGGCAGAGAAAGCTATTGAAGCATTAAGAAAGTTAACTGCATTAAAAGCAAAAGTTATCAGGAATGGAAAAGAAATAGAGGTAGACTCCAAGGAATTGGTCCCTGGAGATATCATCCTATTAGAAACTGGAAGCAAAGTTCCTGCTGATGCAAGGCTAGTCCAGACTGCAGCATTCCAAGTAGATGAAGCATCATTGACTGGAGAATCTGTTCCGTCAAGAAAAATTATCGAACCTCTTAAGGAAAATGCACCAGTAACCGACCAAGAAAATATGGTCTTTATGGGAACAATTGTAACAAAAGGTCATGCAAAAGCAATCATTACCAATACCGGCATGGATACAGAGATAGGTAAGATTGCAGAGATGGTTCAGGAAGTAAAAGAAAAACTAACGCCCTTGCAGGAAAAGTTAAAGCAATTTGGTAAATGGCTTGGATTTGTTACTATTGGAATTTGTGCTGTTGTTTTTGGAGTTGGCGTTTTAAGGCAATATTTGACGATGGGTTTAATTGAGATTTCTTATGTAAGCGAAATATTTTTAGCTGCGGTTGCTTTGGCTGTAGCTGCAATTCCAGAAGGCTTGCCTGCTATTGTTACGATTTCTTTAGCTTTAGGAGTTAGGAGAATGGTTAAACGAAATGCCTTAGTCAGGCAGCTTCCTGCTGTTGAAACTCTTGGTTGCACTAATGTAATCTGCTCTGACAAAACCGGGACATTAACTAAAAACGAAATGACTGTCAGGGAAATCTACGCCAATGATAATTTAATCAAAGTTACTGGTGAAGGTTATACTCCTAAAGGAAAGTTTATTGACGCAGAAAATGATATATTAGACACCAAAAACATTGAATTATTATTAAGAATAGGTGCATTATGTAATGACTCAAGGTTAAATGAAAATGAAAGGTGGGATGTATTTGGAGATCCAACTGAAGGTGCACTGCTTGTTTCAGCTGGAAAAGTAGACCTTAACAAGAGTTCACTTGAAAAACATTTTCCAAGAATAGATGAGATTCCATTTGATTCTGAAAGAAAATGCATGACAACAATTCATAAGAAAAATAAAAAAAATGTTGCTTATGTTAAAGGAGCACCAGATGTTATCCTAAACAAATGCAAATATATCAATATCAATGGCAAGGTTAAAAAATTAACTGGAAAAGACAGAAAAAGAATCCTAAGGGTTAATCAGGATATGGCTAATAAGGCTTTGAGGGTTTTAGGATTTTCATACAAATCCCTGGCAGGCAAATATGATCTAAAACCAGAAGAAATTGAGAATGATTTGATCTTTGTAGGGTTACAGGCTATGATTGATCCTCCAAGAGAAGAGGTTAAAGAGGCTATTGCAAAATGCAAGACTGCAGGCATCAGGACTGTTTTAATCACAGGGGATCATAAATTAACTGCAGTTGCTATAGCAAAAGAATTAGGCTTATTCCAAGAAGGTGACAAAGCACTAAGTGGAGATGAACTAGATGATTTGAATGATAAAAAACTAGGCAGAATAGTAGAAAATATTGTAATTTATGCAAGAGTAAGCCCAGAGCATAAAGTAAGAATATTAAATGCTTTGAAAAAGAAAGGACATATTGTTGCTATGACCGGCGATGGTGTGAATGATGCCCCTGCTTTAAAAAAATCTGATATTGGTATTGCAATGGGCATTACAGGAACAGATGTTGCCAAGGAAGCTTCTGACATGGTGCTAACAGACGATAATTTTGCCTCTATAGTAAATGCTGTTGAAGAAGGAAGGGGCATTTATAATAGCATTAAACAATTTGTTCAATATACTCTGTCTTCAAATTTAGGAGAAATACTTGTTATTTTCTTAGCCATTATAATTGGTTGGCCCCTCCCATTAATAGCCATCCAGATACTCTGGGTTAACTTATTGACAGACGGGTTGCCAGGATTAGCATTAGGGTTAGACCCTTTTAACAAAGACATCATGAAAAAGCCACCGAGAAAAAGAGAAGAAAATATTATTTCCAGGGATGTCATTCAAAATATTCTCATAGTTGGATTTGTTATGGGGATAGGCACTCTTTTTATGTTTTACAGTTATGGGATAGAAACAGAGAAGGCAAGAGCAGTCGCATTCACCACATTGATCATGTTCCAATTGTTTAACGTGTTGACCTATAGAGCAAAAAATTTCAAAATTGATATCAATACAAGCAAATTCTTAATAGGCTCTGTAATCATTTCAGTACTGATGCAGGTTGCAATACTTTATACCCCATTGAACATAGCTTTTAAAGTTGTGCCTCTCGGATTATTTGACTGGATAAATATAATTTTAATATCCTGCACATTATATCTCATATTAGAATCAAGAAAAATGTTTATTGATTATCAAACAAGGAAAAAGATATCAAAGAGTTAGATGAAAGCTTATTGGGTAAACTCATAAAAAAGAACTCATACACAATTATAAATCTCTTTTTCAAAGAAAAAGACTATATGTGCGTAGCACAGAAATCCCTTTTTTGTCTAAGAAATTGAAATTTTATTTAACATCGGAGAATCGCTGTTATGTGGGGAGACTGCAAGTCGAACGAGGGAGCGAAGCGACCGACAGTATGACGCAGGGCAAAGTTTTTATATCTATTAAGAATGCTATAATTATGAGTATGGATACATTAATGGAGAGATATTTTGACCAAATCGAAATAGAAGATGCTGATTTTGTTCCTATTGACGATGCAAAATCATATGCGGCATATCTTCTATTAGATATTCCAACAGAAATGTTAAAAGAATATTTAAGACTAAAAGGTCAAAATAGAGAACTGCCAGATGGAGCAGAATTCTGGAAGGAAACAGGATTAGGAAATCTATTAAGGAATTCTGACAAATATCATGGACAAGGTCATGTATCCCATTTATCTGATATTCTTGATTATTTAGAAAGTAATGTATGGGGTGAATATCAGAGATTAAATTCTCAGGAAAGAATTAGATTAGACATAACAGAAGTTCCAGAATTCTACGACAATTAAAAACTTTGCCCGAGTAATATTGCACATAACATCGGGCCCTGTTAAGTGAGGGTGAGCGAAGCGAAAGTCTGCAAGACGTCCCCAAAATTCTGAAAGAATTTTGAGTTTTAGGTGCAGTAAATTAGGGTGGGAAAAGACGTGCGTTTTATTTCTTTTTTGCTATGGTCAAAATGAACAAACTATTTTCTTTATCAAACTTTTTTCCGTCCATACTTAGAAATTCAACAATCTCAAAACCATTTTTTTCAAGGATATTTTTCAATTGTTCAGAAGAATAAATTTGCATATCCCATGAATCAGTAAAAATTTGGGGTTTGTCTAAACCCTCTTGAATATAAGTTCTTTGATTCATGGTCATCAATTGTTTTTTCTTATCAAATTTATTCTTATTGAAACGAACGTATTTTATTCCATCAACTTCTTTACAAGTATCAATAAACTCATATGGAATAAAATTGTTCTTCATAAAATCATAATTGAAAATATCAAAAATATATAATCCTCCTGTTTTGAGATTGTTAGAGATGTTTTGGATTGCTTTTTGAAAATCCGATTTAGATAAATGTCCTATTGCGTTGAAGATTGAAATTACTGCGTCAAAATTTCCAAAATTTGCGGAGCGCATATCTGCTTGTTTAAATTTTATTTTATGATATTTCTTTTGCGCGATAGCAACCATTTCCTTACTAAAATCAGACGCAGTTACATTATATCCCTTTTTATCAAGATAAATTGCTTGTGCCCCTGTTCCACAAGTAATATCAAAAACACTTTTGACTTTGTGTTTTTTGAGTAATTTATCTAAAACTTTATTAAAAGCTTCAACACTCGGATTTTCTTCCAAAACATCGTAGTGTTTTGCTTGGACGGAATAATCGTAATCTTTCATTTTGACCTCTTTTAATTATTATGCAAAAAAGAATTTATTAATCTATCGGAAAAAGCACGTCTTTGGGAGGGGCAAATAAATAAGCACCTAAAATTTCACTTAACATCGCGAAAATTCCTGTTATAAGACCTGACGACCGCAGGGAGGAGAGCGCAGCGTGGCTCGACACAAAGTGTCGAGAGTTGAGAATTTGGGCGTTACTACAATAAAGTTTATAAAGATTCAACTAATTCCATTTTGTATGAGAGCAATATATTTCGAAAGAACTGCGAGATCACCCATCCATATTCATGCGGGTTCGCATACTAAAGGTGTTTATGTTCCAGATGAGAAGGTAGTTTTATACAGAGAACAACATGGAACATTTGGAGGAAGCACATCTTCTTTTACAGATAGACAAGAATTATTGGATGAAATGCAACCATTATTGAATGGAGCGACTCCAAATGTAGAAGGCGTAACTTATTCTGGAATTAAAGAATTTGAATATGATGGGACTAAAGTTAAAGAACTCATACAAAATGCTAGATTAGAAAGAGAGTTAAAAGGTAAAGTTGAATCTGGATTAGATGCTCTTTTAGAACAAGCAAAATAGCCCAAGTTCTCAATTTCTTATAACATCGGGCTTAAGCCCTGTTAAGTTCGTTTCCCATACGAAGTGTGGGAAAACTGCGTCCGCAGAGTTTTTTCGGGAGCGTTCCATCAAGCGAACAAACTGAGCAATCAAGAACAAGTATCAAAGGGCATACTCAACTTTTAGAGCATTTAGTACAAATGCCTCTTACTTCAATCTGAAAACTGGTTATTGATCCTGGAATCTTATCTTTAAGAAAATCCAGCGAATCAATATTAAAGTGAATAACTTTACCGGTTTCTTCGCAAACAAAGTGACAATGGCTTTTATTTTCTTTTGAATAGATCAGTTTACCATCGCAAGTATAGGAGAAAATGTTTCCGTTTTTCCTTAATGTTTTTAAAAATCTATAAATTGTGGCAAGCCCAATATTTTTATCTATCACTTTGACTTTTTCATAGAGGTCTTCAGCAGTAAAAAAAGTTTTGAATCTGTTTACTTCTTTGTTTATAATCTCTTTTTGTTTCGTATTCCTTGTTTTTGATGCCATTTTAAACAAATTTAAATTTATGCTTATTGAGAATGAGAACCAGTAAGGTTTATAAAGATTTTGATTTATCTTCTTATAGGGTGATAATTATGAGAATCAAAACTTCATTAGTAATAGGAATTCTTATATTAGCGTTATTTGTGGTTGGATGCAGTCAGGTTGCTCAAGAACAGAAAGATGATAAACTTGATGTAATTGTGAGCATACTTCCTCAAAAAGCATTTGTTAAAGCAGTGGGAGGAGATTTAGTAAATGTAAAAGAGCTTATTCCTCAAGGAGGAAGTCCAGCAACATACGAACCAAAACCGAGCGATTTAGCTTTGGTTGAAAAAGCAGATATATATTTTAGAGTTGGTCATATTCCATTTGAGAAATCTCATATTGATAAGCTTGCCGGACTCAATCCAAGTATGAAGGTAGTTGATACTTCTGTTAATGTTGATTTAAGGAACTTTGGAGAACATGAGGAACACACTCATGAAGAAGAAGAGCATGAAGAACATGAC
>WJJM01000067.1 GCA_014729675.1 Candidatus Woesearchaeota archaeon
ATATTGGATTTTAGAAATGCTCCAGTTAATCTTCAGGAATTACCTTTTCCTTCTTTTGAAAAATTAGACCTGTTATTGTATGAACCTCACGCATGGATTCCAGAAATTGAAAAACATTTGATAAACGAAGGAAATATAAATTTGGCTCTTGAATTTTCGAGAGGTTGTCCATTTACTTGTGGTTATTGTCTAAAAGATGGATTCAGAGAAAAATTTAGAACTAAAGATTCTTCACAAATTGAAAAAGAATTGGATTTTGTTGTGGATAATGGGAGGTCATATGTGTATTTTATTGATGAAATTTTTAATAAACCATCAAAAGCACTTAATTTATTATTAAATCAGTTAAAAGACAGAAATCTTAGATTTGGAAATATGTCAAGACCTGATATCATGACTTATGAACTGGTTGATAAAATGGCAGATAGTGGATGCGTGTATATAGAATATGGTTTGGAAACTTCTGATCCAAGTACATCAAAAATTATGGGTAAAAATGTAAATCAGCAAAAAGTTAGAGATTTGATAGAATATACTAGGGAGAGAATTCCTGTTGTTAATGTTTTCCATTTGGATTTTCAATCCCCTGATTATATTGATATCTTAAATCTGGAACAAGATCAGAATATTGAATGGCATAATCGACCAATAATACCTTATCCAGGAACACCTATTGGGGAAAAATTATTTGAGCAATATGGTGTAAATAAAAATAAATGGGAATTTGCTTTAAGGTATGTCTGGTGGTTACAAATCGAACATTCGATAGGACAGAATAAAAACATAAAGGATACTGTGCTTTTTTCAAATTATTCAAGAGCTAAGTCCGCAGCATATAAAATGTTATCAGAATGATTGTTTATTTAATAAAATGAATACAGCAGAAGAAAAAAATCAAAATGTAAGGAGATATAATCAACATTTTATAATAGATAATTCTGTATTAGATGACCTTATTTTATACTCTGGAATTGAGAGTGATGAGACTGTATTAGAAATAGGACCAGGAAATGGTTCAATAACAGAAAAGCTGGTTGAAGATGCTGAAAAAGTGATTGCTATAGAATCTGATATAGGTCTTCAACAATACCTAGAAAGATTAAAGGTAAAATATGATAATTTAGATATAATATATGGTAATGCTCTCAATGTTAGGTTTCCGAAGTTTGATAGAATTGTATCTAATATTTCTTTTAATATTACTGAACCTTTATTAAATAAACTATTTGATGAAAATTTTAAAAGTGGAACAGTAGTATTTGGAGCAAGATATACTGAAGAAGCAACAAAAGAACATCCTTCTACTAGAATGGGCATATTGACAAGATCTTATTTTGAAGTAGAGTGCATAAAAGAAATCCCTAGTTATTGTTTTGAACCTGAACCATCCACAGATGCTTCTATTGTTACAATAAATCCTATTAAGAAAACAGAATTACTATCTTCTTTTAGAAAATATATTATTAGGTGTATCTGGGATCAAAAAACAAGACCTTTAGAGCATGCGTTATCAACAGCATTTGATCAATACCAAAGTAGTAAGGGAAATAAGAATTCTGATTCTTATAAATTTATGAATGAAATAGCAAAGAAATACAATCATGACTTAAATATTAGAACAGATAGGATGTCTAATCCAGAATTCTTAGATTTGTATGAATTATTAGGGACTATTAAATTAAAAAAGTTTTTTAGTGGTCATAAACCAAAAGGTGGAGCTAAAAATTGGAGAATAGAATATCAAGAATATTTATGATTATATTTGGATTATTAAAATAAGGTGTAGTTAAATTCTGTGTTTATAAGAAATTGCCCCTTAGTAAATAAATTTCTTTTTCGAAGAAAAAGACTATATGTGCGTAGCACCTCAGACCCCCATTTTAAAAAAAGCAATTCAAAAATTGAACTTAACAGGAATTAAACTCAATTTTTTTCAGGAGCTTTAATTAAAATAGGGCACACTCAACTTAGATAAGAAAATCCCGCATAAATAAATCGCAGAAATAATAAGTACAATTATAGGTCCAGTAGCAAAATTAAGATAATACGAAATAAAAAGTCCTGAAATACTTGCAAACAGAGTGATTAAAGAAGATGTTACCATTATTTTTTTAACTGTTTTATGAAACATTTGAGCAGTTGCTGCTGGAATAGTTAATATAGCAATCATCAAGACTATCCCTACAACCCTGATTGTAGCAACAATAGTCAGTGCAATAAGAGCAAAAATAATCATATTAACAAGAGTGACTGGCATGTTTCTTGTTTCTGAATATTCTTCATCAAAAGTTACTGCCAAAAATGAATTATACATTAAATAGACCATAGTAAGTATGATCACATCTAAAAAAAGAATCATATAAAGATCAAATCTTGAAACTAACAATATATTTCCAAAGAGATAGGTAAACAAATCTGTGGCATATCCTGGCGTTAAAAAAATAAAAACTAATCCAATTGCCATTCCTGTTGCCCATAAAAAACTTAGCAAAGTATCGATTCTATCTCTTGCATTCTTCCTGAATAATGCAATACTCACAGCAGAGATTAAACTGAATATGGCACCACCAATCAATGGATTTGCATTAAGAAAGTAGCTTATACCAAGACCTCCAAAAGCAGTATGTGCTATGCTTCCAGAAATAAGAGACATTCTTTTAATTACAATATATGTCCCAATTACTCCTGCTGCAATTGATGCTAGAACTGCAACAATCAGAGCATTCTGAAAAAATTGAAAACTTAATGCTTCAAACATGATGACACATCTCCTTCATCTTTAGTGAATCTGCATCATGATACCTTAACGCATGTGTATTGCATTTATTGACACAAACTACCTCTTTTGCATATTTTGAAACCATCTCAAGATCATGGTCAACAATGACTATTGCAATCTTCTTGTTCAATTCTTTCAAAATCTTGTAGAATTCTTCCTGTATGTGAATATCGAGGTTTGACATTGGCTCATCCAAAAGCAGCACTTTCGGCTCATTAGCAAGCGCTCTTGCAACAAATACTCTTTGCTTCTCTCCTCCTGATAACTCATTTAGCTTTTTATCTCTTAAGTTCCAAATACCTAACTCTTTCATTGATTTTTTCACAGCTTCTTTGTCCGCTTTAGAATATCTTTTTACAAGATTATTCCCAACCCTACTAAGCAAGACAATTTCATGTGCAGTAACTGGAAAATCAAAATCAATATTCTTGAATTGAGATAAATAACCAATCTCATGGCGTGCCTTTTTTGGAGATTTTCCAAACACTCTTATTTTCCCTTTTTTAGGCTCAAGCAACCCTAATATTAATTTTAGAAGTGTTGTTTTTCCTCCTCCATTGGGGCCTATGATTCCAAGAAAATCATCTTCATATATTGGTAAAGTAATATCTCTAAGAAACTCTTCTTTCTCATAACTAAAAGTTACTTTTTCTAATTTGATGATTTCTTTTCTTTCCATTATATAAAAAAACCTAGTTTTTGAGTATTATTTACTTTAAAAAAATAAAAAGAAAATCATCTATTTAAACTTTCTGCAATTGTTGTAGCCACATTTCTTAGATTATTGATGTAATCCTCTGATAATGGATTAATAGAAACAACAACTGCTCCAACTTCTTCTGCAACAGATTCAGCAATATCTTTGTTGAATTGGGACTGGACAAAGATTACCTTAATCTCTTCCTCTTTTGCTTCCTCAATTATATGTTGTAGTTCTTGTGCTGTTGGCTCTTTTCCAGATTCTTCTATCGCTATCTGCTCCAAGCCATATTCATCTGCAAAGTATCCCCATGCAGGATGGAAAACCATCAGTTTGTCTGTTTTCAATTGATCAAATTCTGATTCTATCTCAGAATGTAAATCATCTAGCTCTTTTTTGAATTTTTCAGCATTGCTACTATATGTATCGGCATTTGTTAGGTCTTCTTGTGAAAGTGTTTGAGCAATAACATCTACTTGTTTTTTAACTTGCATTGGTGAAAGCCAAATGTGAGGATCTACACCTGCATGATCATGATGGTCTTCTTCGTGTTCATCATGTTCTTCCTCATGTTCCTCATCATGCTCGTGTTCATGTTCTTCAACTTCCTCTTCATGATGTTCTTCTTCATGCTCATGAATATGTTCTTCATGTTCTCCAAAGTTTCTTAATTCAACATTAACAGAAGTATCTACTATTTTCATATCTGGATTCAACTCAGCAAGTTTATCAATATGAGATTTCTCAAATGGAATATGACCAACTCTAAAATATATATCTGCTTTTTCAACCAAAGCTAAATCGCTCGGTTTTGGTTCGTATGTTGCTGGACTTCCTC
>WJJM01000068.1 GCA_014729675.1 Candidatus Woesearchaeota archaeon
ATACATGGACAGATGAAGATGCAGTTCCTGAGTTTTCAACAGTAGGCCTTATACTTGCTGTGGCAATAGCAGGACTGGGAATAGCACTGATAGTAAAAAGAAAGAAGTGATTCTTTTTCTTTTTTTATTTTCTTTTTTTCATTATCATAAGCTTTAAATAATAACCTGATTAACATGTTTCTATGAACAACAAATTTAAGGATTTTTACAGCCTCAATATGAAGGAGACAAAGCAGAAGATAAAGGAATCTGTAAGTGATGAGAATTTCATACTGCAGACTATAAACTATATTGGTGAATTGGATAGGATATTCAATATACTTATGAAGCGGCTCAGGGAATGGTATGAGCTGTATAATCCTGAGT
Organism: Candidatus Woesearchaeota archaeon; assembly: GCA_014729675.1. Taxonomy (GTDB): domain Archaea; phylum Nanobdellota; class Nanobdellia; order Woesearchaeales; family WJKL01; genus WJJM01. The sequence continues at coordinate 367 of WJJM01000068.1, forward strand.
TTTCACGAAGAGTGCAGGACCATGCTAAGTTTGTTGAACTGATACTTGAAGGAAATGACGAAAAAGAGAATGATTCCATGGGTGCTGATATTGATAAGAAAGACCTGAAAGAGATAAAGGATATCGCGTTGAGAGCAAAAGATATATTTTCTGAAAGAAAATCCAAGGAAGAGTATCTGGAGAAACTTATGAAAGAAGTATGCCCTAATCTTACTGCTGTTGCAGGAGTCACTATAGGAGCAAAACTTATCTCTTTAGCAGGTGATCTTAAAAGACTGATGCTGTTTCCTTCTTCTACTGTGCAATTGCTCGGAGCTGAGAAAGCATTGTTCAGGCATATGAAGACAGGGGCTAGATCCCCTAAGCATGGAATTATCCACGAGCACCCTCTTGTTGCTTCTGCCAAAGATAAGGGAAAGGCTGCTAGAGCTGTAGCTGATAAGATAAGCTTAGCTGTCAAGGTTGATTATTTCAAAGGAGAATTTATAGGTGGTAAGCTGAGGAAGGAGCTGGAGGAAAGATTGAAGTGATAAAAAAAGAAAATATTTTTATTGATTCCAAAGGGTATCCAAGATTTAAAGATAGTAAAAGATTAGTCCATAGGTTTGTTGCAGAAAAATATATATGGAAAAAAAATAAAAAGAAATTTCCATTTCCTTTTGAAGAATATCAAGTACATCATATTGATAAAGATAAAAAGAACTATCGTTCAGATAATTTAAAACTTTTAACAGTGAGAGAGCATGAAATAGAACATAATCTTGTACGAGCAGAAACATTAGTGATTAAGGCTTTATTTGTGTTGTTTTGTATGATGGGTGTTTTGAATATTGCAGGATTTATTATGAGAGATTACATTATAAGTCAAAATATAAGACTTTTTATTGGAATTTTTATCATTACTCTCTCATTTTTAATAATCTATTTAATAACAAGAAAGAAAAAAGACCAAAAAATAATCTAAAAATGAAACAAACTAAATTCCATGGAGTCTTTGAGAAAAGGCAGGGAAAGAGAAAGCAGATATTGACTAAGAACATTGCTCCTGGAAAGATTGTTTATGATGAAAAACTTATAAGGGATAAAGGAGAGGAGTACAGGACATGGGATCCCAGGAAATCCAAGCTGGCTGCTGCTATCTTGAAGGGCGTTAAAGAGATAGGTATCAGGCCCGGGAGTGTTGTGCTTTATCTTGGGGCAAGTTATGGAACAACGCCTTCTCACGTTTCTGATATTGTTGGAAAAGAAGGATTTGTCTTTGCGCTTGATTTTGCTCCCAGAGTTGTCAGAGAACTGGTTTTTGTATGCGAAGAAAGGAAAAACATGGCCCCTATGATGTTTGATGCCAACCAGCCACAAGAGTATAAAAAGAAGATAATCAGGCCTGTTGATGTTGTATATCAGGATATTGCGCAAAGAGAGCAGGCAGAGATATTTCTTAAGAACTGCGAGAGATTTCTGGACAAGAAAGGAATAGGGGTATTAGCTGTCAAAGCAAGAAGCGTCGATGTAACAAAAAAGCCAGGAGCAATATTTGATCAGGTTAAGCAGAAGCTGGAAAAGCATATGATAGTTATAGATTTCAAGAGATTAGACCCTTATGAGAAAGACCATTGCATTTTTATATGCAGAAGAAAATAATTACCTTACAAAAAATTCATGCTTTTTTAAATCTTCAACAACCCTCACTTCCCCTAATTTCTTGCTTCTTTTAATCAAGTCTTCTATTAGCTTCTGCGATATCGCTTTTTGTTTAGTAGTGTGTTTAATATTGTGCCCATTTTCCAGGCTGCTGTTTCCGAAAACCACTGCATCAACTTCTCTTTCTTTTATCTCAATATGTGTAGATACAAGATGACCTATATTTTTTTGGTCCAGTTTATTCACTTCAGATATACTAAAACCAAGATGAACAGCAGCTGCCTGCTCATGATTAAGGCCTGCAGGGACATGATATATCTTTCCTTTTTTTGTATCTATCAATAACTGGAGGAGATTTCCCATCATATCATTTAATTCATGGTCATTCAGATCTTTAACTTCTTTTAATGAAGACATGATTCAATTAAGAAAGCTGTTTTTTAAATATCTTTTTAAAATTAAGACAAGATATATGCAAAAATATTTATACTAGTTCTGCTTTATAGCTTATAATGTACTCTGATATGTCTATCGGACATAGGATCTTTAAGTTTCTGATAGCTACAACAGGGTGCTACAAACCATTTATGTGGTGAGTCCCAAATCATAATCCTGGGTTCATGCACATAATTTCTTTCTACTGTTGTTATAAAAAAAGAAAAATTTGTGCCTGAACCTAGAGAAAAATAAAAACAGGTGAGGTGAATGAAAGCACAAATACAAGAAGGAGACGCGAAATGCGTAATATGCCAAGAGGCAATAACAAACCCAACATGCCCTGAATGTCTGGGCACAGAAGTTATAACCTGGCTGAAGGAGAGGATACCATCTCTGGCTGACGAGATAACATGGCCTGCATTTGGATGCAAGACAGGAGTAAACTGCATCAAATGCGGAAAGGAGATGGGTATTTGTGCACATTGTTATACAAGAGAGATATATGGTTATTTCAGGGACCTGACTCCTATATTAGCAAATGATTTTGCAGAAACATTTGACTTTGGACTGAGAGAAGAAATATTCAACTAGCTTATTTTTCTTTTTTATTTTTATATTCTTCTATAGCTTCCTTAAGAGCTTTTTGCGCTAAGACAGAGCAGTGAAGCTTTATTGCAGGGACAGAACCCATCTTTTTTACAACATCTTTTGAAGTTATCTTCAATGCCTTTTCCAATGTTTTCCCTTTAGCTATCTCGCATAGGTAGTCTGTTGAGGCTATAGCTGCAACGCAGCCATATGTCAGAAAAGAGATGTCTTTGATTATTTCATCTCCGTTTTTATCTGTTTTTACCTTGATGAAAATTTCCATTATATCGCCGCATTTAGTGTTTCCAACCTTCCCTTTGCTGGAAGGATCCTTCATCTTTTTTGCAAATTTTGGCTTTTGAAACCTTTGCAATACTTTTTTTGAATACATATTTACACCCTTGCAAGAGGACTCAATCTCCTCAGTTTTTTTACTGTTTTTTTAATCTCAGCCAGAGTATAATCTATATCTTCTTTTTTAGTATATTTGCTTAAGGTAAATCTTATAGAGCCATGGGCTCTTTCGTGGTTGTCTTCCAAGGCCATCAAAACATGAGACGGCTCTAATGAATGAGATGAGCAAGCAGAGCCTGTTGATGTGCAGATGCCTTTTGCATCCAGAAATGAGCCCAGGGATTCTCCTTCTATGTATCTGAAAGAGATATTTATGTTGTTGCAGAGCCTATTTTTTTCTGGGCCGTTAAGCTGTGTTTTTGGTATCTTTAGAATCTCTTTTATCATATAGTCTCTTAACTTAGCCATATATCTTACATGTCTTTTTTTTGCGATCTGTACTGCTTTTGCAAATCCGACTATTCCTGGAACATTTACTGTTCCTGATCTTAATCCTTCTTCATGATTTCCTCCATGTGCTAAGGGAGTTATCTTTATACCTTTTCTTATGTACAATGCTCCCACTCCTTTTGGGCCATGGATCTTATGGGCGTTCAATGTGATAAGGTCTGCGTGCTTTGCTGACAAATCTGTTTTTGTATAAGACTGGCATGCATCTGTATGGAAAATGACATTATGTTTTTTGCAGATATTGTATATTTGTTTTAAGTCCTGAATAGTCCCGATCTCATTGTTTCCATGGATTATTGAAACTAGGAAAGTATCTTCTGTTATAGCTTTTTCTAATTCTTCTAAAGAGATAAATCCTTCTTTGTCTGTATCTAAGTATGTAACCTTGAATTCTTGTGTTTCAAGCCATTTGCATGCATTTAATACGCAGTTGTGCTCTATCTTTGTGGTGATTATATGTTTTTTATTGTCTGCAAATGCAAGGCCTTTTATAGCTAGATTGTTTGATTCTGTTCCACCTGATGTGAATATTATCTCATTGTCCTTTGCTTTTATAGATTTGGCAATAACATGCCTTGCTTCTTCTAATGCTCTTTTTGCTTCTATACCAATAGAATGAGTTGATGCAGGATTTCCATAAGGGGCATTTTTTATAGTTTCATCTACTTTAGGGTCTAATGCTGTCGTTGCTCCATTGTCTAAGTAGATTGTTTTTGCCATTTTAAGTCTTATTTCTTCAACAATCTTGGATCTATACTGCAGCAGTCATTCCATGCTTCGCATCTAGGGCATCTCTTTTTTTCTGCAGGCATTGGCTTTCTGCATCTTATGCAGCAGTATTCTTTTTCTGTATCGATTCCAAGTTTTTTTAGTATTTTTTTTATCATCTTTTTGAATCTTTTATTATGCATTTTTTGCAGCAGTATTTTTTTACGTGCTTGTCTACCAGTTTTATCAAGGGAAGTATAGTGTCTTTATTCAATGAATATATCCTTTTCTTTCCCTGTCTTTTAACATCTAAAAAATGGCAGTCTGCAAGGCATTTTAAGTTATGGCTTATCTTTGACTGTTCTTCTTTCAGACAGGAGCAGATTTCAGTTACAGACATGGGCCTGGATTGAAGGCATTCAAGTATCTTCAGCCTTGTTCTGCTGCCTATCGTTTCAAAAAACTTATTATATGAAAAGCATTTCATATGAATAATAAATCATATATACTTTATAAAGTTTTTGGTTTAGAAATCATTCTTCTTCATTATTGCATTCGCAGCATTCTTCGCATTTATGACAGTAGGGGCACATGATGCCAATCTCAGAGCCGCAATCGATACATCTTGTTTCTTCCTCTTCGCATTCGCAGCAGTCAAAACATTTATCACATTCACTACAAAGCTCTTCAACTTCCTCTCCGCATTTAGGGCATGTAAACATAATATTGAAAATGTATTTTAGATATATAAGTTTATCTATAGATTTATAAAGCTAAAAATAGAAATAATTAAAAACTAAGGAGTAAAATTTAAAATTCCTAATTTATATTCTTGCGGACCAATAAAAAGATTTTTATCTTCATCAAGTATCTCTATTAAAATGAATAAAAAATCAATATTGCTCCGATTAAAGAATAGAAATAAATTAGAGTTTAAAAATGATAAACTTTATTTAAAATTCAAGGATTTCGTTCTTTTTGAAATAGAAGAGGCCTCTTTCAAGAAAATTGATTCTGACAATCTCTTAATATTGAAAAGTAAAGATACTCATTTTGAATATTGGCTGGACCAGGATATCCTTATACCTCCTTGGCAGACTCATTGGTTTCAACTTAAAAACAGTTTTCTTTTGAAGTTAAAAGAAAATATTCTCAAATCCCTTATAAAAAAAGGAGTCACTAAGGCAGGAAATCTTAATAAATTATGCAGGAGTCTGAGCATGAGCACACCTGCTTTTTATAATCTTTATAAAAATAATATTGAGATGATTTCAGTATTAAAACTTAAAAGATTATTAAATTACTTAGATGCTTCTTATATGGACTTTAACAATAAGATTGAGTATACTAAAAAAGGATCTAGAATTTCTATAAATAATCTTAAATTTCCAATTGATCTAAATTCCAAATATGGAGCTTTACTTTTAGGTTATATTGTTTCTGATGGATGCATATACATTGATAAAAAAGGAAGGAATGTAATAAGAACAAAATATTCAACCAATGAAGAAGAATCAATAGATTCTTTTACAAATTGCATCTCTAAGATTTATGGAAAAGTGCATTTTAATCAGGAGACTATCCGAAATTGCACTATACTTAGAATTGGTTCTTCTATAATAGGAAATTCATTACTAAAGGCAGGAGCAATAATGGGGCATAAGGCTAAAAATGATGGAGAGGTGCCTTGGTTGATACGATTCAATCAAAATCTAAGAGAACATTATCTTAGAGCGACATTTAGCGATGAAGCTAGCGTTTATATGGGCAAAATAAACTATATCGTAATATCAAGGCATAAACATATCAGAGATTTGAACAAAAGGCAATTAGAGATTTTGAAGAAACTGAGAATAAAATGAAATCCCATAGATTTCCAACAGGGCATATCGCTAAGAGCATAACAGTGAAAAAAGCTCTAGAAATCATAAATGACCATGAATTGAAATCTAAGATCAAATCAGTTCCCAATCTCTTGCTCGGAGAGTCTAATATATTAGAATCATTTGACATTGAGCATAGAATCTGGAATAGATCCTTAAACAAAACACATCTTGGAAATTATAGCCTTTGTTGTGATATATTTATCAATAAAAAAGAAAGTTTGATGAAATTTTATAACAAAGTTGGTTTTGATTTGGGCAGTAAACAGGAAAAGCTTATAAAGATAATAAAAAATATGTGATAATATGGCGCTAAGGTTTTATAATACCTTAACTAGGAAAAAGGAAATGTTTAAGCCCATAAAAAAGGATTCAGTGAGCATGTATACATGCGGGCCAAACAATCGATTGCAATTGTAATCTTTTGGGCAAGCCGTCTATAATTATGTGCACATTGGAAATCTAAGGGCTATGGTTGTCTATGATTTAGTTAGAAGGTATCTTAAGTATAAAGGATATAAGTTAAAACATGTCATGAACATAACTGATGTTGATGATAAGACTATCCGTGATAGTCAAAAAGAAGGGAAATCATTGAAAGAATTTACTGAATTCTATACTGAAGCTTTTCTTAATGACCTTAAAACTTTGAATATTGAGATTGCAGAGATAATGCCAAAAGCCACTGAAGAGATAGATGGAATGGTTGAGCTTATAGAGATCTTGCTTGATAAAGGGATAGCATATAAGACCGATTCAGGAGATATTTATTTTTCTATATCAAAATTTAAAGATTATGGGAAGTTAGCTCTTTTAGATGCAGATAATCTCAAACAGAATGCAGATGCAAGGCTAGATTCTTCAGATGAATATGAAAAAGATGATGTGAGGGATTTTGCACTGTGGAAAGCTTATGATGAAGCTGATGGAGATGTTTTTTGGGATACTTCTTTAGGAAAAGGAAGGCCTGGATGGCATATTGAATGTTCTGTCATGTCTTCAAAGTATCTAGGACAGCCTTTTGACATCCATATAGGTGGTGTCGATCTTATTTTTCCGCATCATACAAATGAGATAGCTCAATCAGAAGCTGCATATGAGAAAAAGTTCTGCAACTATTGGCTGCATAATGATCATCTTTTGGTAAATGGAGAGAAGATGAGCAAAAGTTTAGGCAATTTTTATACTTTGAAGGATCTGCTTGATAAAGGTTATGATGCAAAGGCAATAAGATATGAGCTTTTATCAACCCATTACAGGTCAAAATTAGATTTTAGAGAAGATAATCTGAAGAAGATTCCAGATACTTTGCAGAAATTCTATGATTTTTTGGATAAGTTGGATTCTGTAAATGGAGAAGGTCATGATGTTTCTAAGTTAGTTGATAGGGCTAAGAAAGATTTTGAGAAAGCTATGGATGATGACTTTAACATCTCTGGAGGATTAGCTGCTGTGTTTGATCTTATGAATGCTGTGAATAAAGTTATGGATAAGTTGAGTTCTAAGGATGCTAAGGCTGTTAAAAAAGCTATGGAAGGATTTGATTCTGTTTTAGGAGTGATGGAACATGAGAAGCTAGAGATTGATTCTTCAATACAGGCTCTTGTTAATAAAAGAGAAGAGGCTCGTGCTGCTAAAGACTTTAAGACTGCTGATTCTATCAGAGATGAACTGAAAGAAAAAGGAATAATTCTTGAAGATACTCCAAATGGAGTTAGATGGAAGAAAGCTTAGTTAAGAAATTTTGTTATAGAATGTTCTTCATAATGTTCATCTTCTTCATTAAAGTTTTCTAAAGAATCAAGTCTTGATGCCAGTTTAAATCCTGAATCGCTGTATTGTCTTTTTTCAAGAATTTTTATCATCTTTTCATAGCCTTTTTCAGTGTATGTATCGACTATCTTTTTAATAGGCTCTTCAAAATGCTGGCTAAGAGCATATACTGTTATTGCCTTTCCTTTAGTTAGCTTGTATTCTGATTGGATTTCCCTTATTTCCGTCTCAACATCTTCTTTTGTTATTTGTTCCATATTTTTTGGAATCATAGGTTTTTTATAAATTTATCTAAAATCAAAATATTTATATATAATCCTCTTATTATCTAGATAAAAGGGTGTTTAGATGTTGAAAAGGGGTAAAATATCATTGTTGATTGCTGTATTCTTACTGTTGCCTATTGTATATGCTGCTCCGCAGGGCCATTCTGCTTCTGAGATATTGGCTGGAACTTTTGCTTCGGGAGCTTTTATTTTTCCTGGTGGAGTTACTATAGGAACTGGATCTACTTTATCTGGGCAGAGCTGGAGCATTGCTTCTGACGGGGCTACAACAGGGTTTCAGATAGATTCTGGACAGCTGCCTGCTTCAACATCTTTTTTAGGAAATTCTATATCTTCAGGAGAGGTCGATTTCAATTATGCTGGTTCAAGCTCTAAAGGAGGAGCTGCCAGTGATGTGGGTTGTTCAAATTGTGTTGCTTTGGGATCTGAAACTTCTGGAAGCTATGACTCAACTGCTGACACTATAGCAGATGATGGTGTTATAAGTTCAGGAGAGGTCAATTTTAACTATGCTGCAGGAGCTTCTAAAGGCGGAGCAGCAACATCAGGGGATTCTGCGACATCTTTCTTTTCATCTGGAACTATTGAAAGTGGGAGATTGCCAGGAACAATATCTTATCTTGGATCTTCAATAAGCTCAGGAGAAGTTAGTTTCAATTATGCTGGAAGTTCTTCAAAGGGAGGAGCTGCTTCCAATCTAGCTTGCACAGCATGTGTAGCAGAAGGAGAGATATCTCAAAACACATTAGACGATTCAGAGATACAGGACAACAGCCTTACAGCTGGAAGCTTAGCTGCAAATTCAGTAGGCTCGAGTGAATTAGCGGATAATTCAGTAGACAGCGCAGCCATAATCAACGGAGCAGTCGCATCAGGTGATGTTGGATTCAACTACGCAGGCTCAAGCTCAAAAGGAGGAGCTGCAAGCAATGTAGGCTGTTCTAATTGCGTAGCTTTAGGATCTGAGACTACTGGGAATTATGCTGGCTCAAGTTCTGAAGGAGGAAAAGCGAATGATGCAGATAAATTAGATAATATTGATTCTACTGGATTCTGTCAGAGTGATGGGACTAATTGTCCTTCCAGTGCTCCTTTAGTGAATATAAGGACTACTTCTATAAGGGTTTCTTCTTTAGCTCCAGATTCAACTAAAGATAGTCAGTGCTCTTCAGAATTTGGTTCTGATTATTCTGCAGCAACTCCAAAGGAATTTCAGACTTATCTAAGGATAACAATAAAATCAGATTATACTGTCCATGAAGGGGTTGTTGTTGCAGGCCATTCAGACACTTGTGATTTTTATGATGCTTATCCAGCTACATCTTTGACCGCTTTAAATTGCGGTTCTATATCGGGTACGCAACCAGTAGTATGTATCTATGATTATGCTCCAATAAGATTCACAAGATCAACTATATCAGATGAAGCATCAGAAGCCTCTAAAGATAGTTTATGTGTGTCTGAATTTGGTTCTGATTATGTTGCAGCAACCATGCAAGAAGTCGCACAATTTGAATCTAATGTTCTTTTTAGAGATTCAAATTCAGACGCTATAAAGCAGTTTACTGTTGCTCAAGATGCATGGTGCGTGCATGAATATGATGGATCCAATCCATCTTATAATCAGTTGCAATGTTATAGATATCAACCTACAAGCAGTTTTATACTTGCATGTATAAGAGAATAATTTAAAAAATATTAAATTTCTATTCCAACTTTAACTTCTTCAGAAATAACAATATCTGTTTTGCCTTCAAAGAGAATATCCTTAGCATGAGTTACTGCTTTTAGGTCATCCAGGAATGGCCCGAAATCCTTGCTGTCTTTGCTTTCGATAACCAATGATTTCAGCTCTTCTTTCATGGAAAGCTTGTTTTCAGCCTTGAATTTCCTTACTGCTGCGATAATTTCAATTAGAGTATCTCCTGCATGTTCTGTATTTTTGTCAGTCAATTCTTTATTAAATTCAGGCCAATCAGAGATATGTATTGATTTTTTATTTTCTTTTTTTGAGAAGTATAGGTGATATATCTCTTCTGTAAAATGGGGAGTGAATGGAGCCATCAATTTTAAGCAGGTTAATAGTCCAGTGTATAATGCATATTGGGCTGATGTCCTTGATTCTTCTCCTCTTTTGTCTGGATTATATAATCTGTCTTTTACTATCTCAAGATAATTGTCGCAAAGAGTATGCCAGAAAAACTTTTCTGTGTCTGCTTTGCATCTTGAAAATTCGTAAATTTCAAAAGAGTCTGTTGAGCTTTTGATTATGTTATTTAGTTTAGATAAGAGCCATTTGTCAAAAGCTTCTAGTTTAGCAGGTTCTTTCAGTTTGTAATCTTCTAAATGTATCGAAGAATCATTTCGTGATTTTCGGGACATTTCCAAGCCTTTGAAGTCTTGCAAATGCATTATTGCGAATTTTGAAGCGTTCCAGAACTTTGTTATGAACTTTTGGCCTGTCAGGAGGTCTTTTTCAGGGAAAGGCAAGTCTTCTCCTAATTTAACTCCCCCAGCCATGAACCTTAAAGCATCTGCTGAATATTTCTCTATCATAGCCTGAGGCTCTATTATATTTCCTTTTGACTTGCTCATCTTCTTTCCTTTTGGATCAAGCATCCACCCGTTTATGAAGCAGTCATTCCAGGGCTTCATATCATAATGCAGCTTGCTTTTGATAACTGTATTGAAAAGCCAGAATGATATTATGTCATGGCCCTGAGGTCTTAAATTCATAGGATTGTCTTTAAGCTTATTGTAGACAGGCTTATCTTTGAAAAGTTCAATTACTATAGTTGGAGTTAAAGAGGACGTTGCCCATGTATTTATTATGTCTTGTTCTGGGACTATGTTTTTTGAATCACATTCAGGGCATTTATCTACTGGAGGCTTGTCTTCTACAGGATCAACAGGCAAATCTTTTTCTTTAGCTAGAATAACCTCTTCACAGTCTTTGCAGTACCAGACTGGAAAAGGAATACCAAAAGGCAGCTGTCTTGAGATAAGCCAATCCCAAGCTAATCCTTTGACCCAGTTATCATACCTGTTTTTCATGTGCTTAGGAAACCAGTTGAGATCATTTCCCCATTTAAGCATATCATCTTTTAAGTCTAGATATTTTACAAACCATTGTTTTGAATGGATGAATTCTATCTGAGTTCCGCACCTTTCATGAACATTTACTGCATGAGTTATAGGCTCTTGAGATAATAATAATCTTTGATCTTTCATGTCTTCTATCATGAGCTTTCTTGCTGTTTCAATAGACATGCCTTGATATTTTTTTGCCAATGAAGTCATCTTTCCTTCTTTGTTTATGGCTTCTTTTATAGGAAGGTTATGGGCTTTCTGCCATTCTACATCTGTAGAGTCTCCAAAAGTACAGCACATGACTATTCCTGTACCTTTTTCAGGATCTGCTCTTTCATCTTCTAATATCGGAACTTCAAAGTCAAATAAGGGAACAACAGCTTTTTTATCTTTTAGATGCTGATATCTTTTATCATCTGGATGATAGAATACTGCAACACAGGCAGGCAATAGTTCAGGACGGGTTGTGGCTATTATGAGTTCTTCCTCTTTTCCATCATTTTTTACTTTAAATACAATATCATTGAAAAATGAAGAGACATTTGCATCCTCACATTCAACCTGAGAGATGGCTGTCTGGCATTTAGGGCAGTACATCGCAGGAGCTTCTTTTCTGTATTGCCTGCCTTTCTTATGTAGATCAAGAAAGGATTTTTGTGATATCTTTTGGGAATGGGGGTCGATTGTTGAATATGTAACATCAAAATCGCAGCTTATGCCCAATCTTTTCCAATCCTGAGTATATTTTGGCTTTAGTTCTTTTTCCAGAGTGTCCAGGCATAATTTTCTGAATTCTTTTCTGTCCATCATAGATGCCTTTACTTTTTTTTCTTTTTCTATGAGCAATTTAGTGGGAAGGCCGTTGTCATCAGTTCCAAAAGGCTGCAGAACATTGAAGCCGTTCATTCGCTTAAATCTAGCTACGAAATCCTGCTGAGAATTGCCGAAAGCATGGCCCATGTGCATCTTTCCAGAAACTGTTGGAGGGGGAGTGTCTATAGAAAATATCTCTTTTTCTGTATTATTAGGATCAAAAGAGTAAATATTGTTTTCTTCCCAATATTTCTGCCATCTTGGCTCTGCTTCTTTTGGATCGTAATTTTTTGGCAATTGTTTCATAATCTATGTGAATTTGGTTGGTTGTTTTTAAATATTTTGAAAATATCTGTTATTTTGGAAAGATTTAAAAATCTATGCAAGTTTATCCATATATTATGAAAAAGTTGATTATATATTTGATTGGGATTTTGATCTTTAGTTTTGTTGTTTGTGCTTGCAGTACTGATGATGACTGTGCTACTTGTAAAATATGTGGTGAGGAAGGTTGGTGCGTATTTAGCGCAGATGATCCAAGATGTACTTCAGGGTCTTGTGGTAATCAATGCGTATGGGTTGCAGATCCTAACAACCCTGGACATATTATTAGTCATTGCGGTTGTATAACTGATTGTGATTGCTATGAAGGGTGTATATGCAGTAATTTTGAATGTGTTGATGGTTCTGATGTTGACTTTTGTACTCCTGAAACTGTTGAAGAAGACTGTCCTGATCTTCCTTGTCATAATAAAGTTTGTGAAGGTTATGATGCAGATGATTGTGAGCTTGGGCATTGTGCTTATGAAGAAGATGACACTTTAACCTGTGATGATGGTTATTATTGTACTATAGGAGATAATTGTGAAGATGGTGAATGTGTTGGAGAAGAAAGTATTGCTCAGTGTTTTGTTGATGAGCATTGCAGTAGTGATGATGCTTGCCTTGATTGTATTTGTAATGAAGAAACAGACTCATGCGTAGAAACTGAAAAAGATTGCGGTGGTTGCTGTGATTGTGATGAAGGAACAGGTCTTTGCACTAATCCTAATCCTAGTAATTGTCCTTCTTGTGATGAAGGATGCACCCCTACTTGTTCAGGAAGCGGAGGATTATCATCTTGTTCCTGTGGTTGTGATTGTCCTGTCCCAGAATTTTCAAAAACAGGGATAGTCATATCATTGATAGTCATATTGTCTCTAGGGACTTATATAATTAAAAGAAGAAAAAGAAAATCATCTGTTTAGGTAATGTTCTGAAATCTTATCTTCAAGTTTATTTAATCTTCCACCGATAAACCTATCTATTTCAACTCCATCTTTAATATAGATTGTGCATGGTATTGATTTTATTTTTTTTGATAACACACCTTTTTTTATAAGATCCGATATTGTTCCTCTGTTTTTATCTAAGTTCATCTTTGCAAAATATATATCTTGATCCTTGTATTTTTCAGCTGTTTTTGCAAATGGTGCTGAATATTTTATACATGGACCACACCAAGGTGCCCATATATCTATTACTGTATTTCCTGTAAATATTGTTTCAATGTTATCTTTTGTCAATTCAGGAACTTGATAGTGTTTAGATTCAGTTTTAGCAATTGGTTTAATAGTTGGTTTTCCCAGCGTATCTCCTATTGTTTGATTATTGTCAGTGTTTCTATAGATTTTTGTTTTCTTTCTACCCATTATTTCATAAAATTTTTTACGATTAACTGATTTATTTCTGTAACTTGTTGTCTGATTTTTTGAAGAATGTATTTCTGGATTAGTAGTTATTTTTTTATCTATGGAATCGGTGTTTTTAAGATATGAGCCTATAATCAATGATAAACCAAGTCCAATGCTTATAATAGGGGTAGCTATTTTATAGTTTATAACTGGTTTATTTTTTTGTATATATCTCTTTTTTTCAGCGTTTTTTGTTGTCATAATTAATATTAAGTATTAATCCTTTATAAATCTTTCGGTTTTAGTCCCTAAATAGTGGTAAATTAAATACTAAGAAATATTTAAATAATAATGGTCATTCTCTTTCTTTATGGGGGCAAAGAACTGGATAGATAAGTATTCTCCTTTGGATGTAAAGGACGTGTATGGTCAGGACAAGGCATTGTACAGCCTTAAGCAGTTTATAGCTGATTTTAAGAACCAAAAGAAGAAAGCTTTGCTATTTTATGGGCCAAGCGGGGTTGGAAAGACTTCTAGCGTGTATGCACTGGCAAATCAAAATAATCTTGAGGTTGTTGAGATGAATGCTTCTGATTTTAGAGATAAGAAAAATATTAATTCTGTTATAGGTGCAGCTTCAAAACAGATGAGCCTTTTTTCAAAGCAGAAAGTGATATTGATAGATGAAGTAGATGGCATAAGCGGAAGAAAGGATTATGGTGGGGCTGCGGCTTTGGTCAAGCTGATCAAGGAGAGCAGTTTTCCCATAATAATGACTGCGAACAATCCTTTTGACAACAAGTTCAGCAAATTAAGAAGAAAAGCAGAGCTTGTACAGTTCAATCCTCTTGATACTGATGCTATGTTCAATGTGCTTAAGAACATCTGCGAGAAAGAAGGGATAAAGTATGAAGCTACGGCTTTGAAGACACTTGCAAGAAGGAGTGCAGGTGATGCAAGGGGTGCTGTAAATGACCTGCAGATAATAGCTTCTGAAAATGATGAAGTCTCTAAAGAAGCGATAGATGAGCTTTCTGAGAGAAATAAACTGGATACTATGATGAATGCTCTGACAAAGATATTCAAGACTAAAGATGAAAAGATAGCTTTAAGCGCATTTGATTCTGTTGCTGAGGATTTTGACCAGAGGTTTCTGTGGCTGGATGCCAACCTTCCTAAGGAGTATGAAGGGGAGGATCTGGCAAGGGCTTATGACAAGCTTTCAAGAGCAGATGTTTTCAAAGGAAGGATAAGAAGATGGCAGCACTGGAGGTTTTTATCTTATGTCAATAATTTGATTACAGCAGGGATAGCTGTTTCTAAAGATGAGAAGAGCAAAGGATTTGTGCAGTACAAGCCAACCGGAAGACTATTGAAGATATGGTGGGCAAACCAGAAAGCTGCAAAGAAAAAGGCGATAGCTGAGAAGATAGCTTTAAAGACGCACAGTTCTAAAAAAGAAATTATGAAGAACATTGAATATTTTAAAGCAATATTTAAGAATGATTCTGAAATGGCTGAAGATATAGCTGAATATGCTGATCTTGACAAGGAAGAGGTTGAGTGGCTGAAGAAATGATTCTTGAAAAAAGAAAAGTTTAAATAACATATATATAATCCTTAATCTATGGGATTTAAAAAAGGGTGTTTATTGGTTATTTTAACAATTGCTTTTGTATTGTTTTCTATAAGTGTTTTTGGAGATATAAATACATTTACTCTTGACAATGGAGATACTGCGTTTAATACAACAGGGTTTGACCTTAGATCTTGTGAAACTTCTGATGGTGGAGAAGTTTTTGTTGAAGCGGATTTTTCCAATGATGGGGGATATTCAACTATGTATTATTATAAGTTTGATTCAAATGACAATGTTGTCGTGAGTAAAAAACTGATCCAGAAGTTTGATGGATGGGATTTCTATGACTTTGATCTTGAATGCGAAGGCAATGAAGCTTATTTGGTGTCTTCTTTAAATAATGGAACATTAGATTCTAATAATCTGACTGTTAACATAACGGGATATTCAACTATCCAGACAATACATCTTGATTCTAGTGGTAATGCTAATGTGTTATCAGAACATCTAAAAGATTATGTTGTTTTTCAAGTAGATTTAGAAGTGGGAGATGATCTTCAAGTTTTAGTTTCAACTTATGATGAACTTAATGAAGATATAAACTCATCAGAAACATATGACATCTCTAAATCAGGATTGAATTATATCACCTTAGATAAATCAAATGGGAATTTACTGAGCGAGGATGTTTTATTTGATGAATTAATCAGTTATTTTAGTGTAGCAAAAGATTCTTCAGATAACCTTTCTTTGATATATCTAAATTATACTGGTTCCAGCAATTCTGATATATATGTAACTAAAATAAATACTTCGGGAGATATTATCTTTTCTCCAGTCATGTTGAATGACGAATCAGTCCATTATACGGACTTTAAAAGCTTAAATGATATTATAGTCGATTCTTCTAATAATATCCATTCTGTTTGGGTTGAGGAAGATTCAAGCGAAGATTTTCAGACAAGGTATGCAAAATTAGATTCTGACGGTAGTATTTTGGTCAATAGCAAAGATCTAACTAGTCTTTCAAATAATGAATATGATTTTACTGTTTTTATGGAAAATAAACAAGATTCCATCTATATTTATTATGGTGCAACTGAGCAGAAATTATGGGGAGAAGGAGGAATATCCCTCAATTATAAGGTTGATTGGATAAATATTTCTTTTGCAGGAAATGTTTTGAATTCCCAAACATTATTGACAGACCATATTTTATATCATCTTGGTCAAGTTTGTGTGGGTGAAGAGCCTACAGGAACAGGAGACCCTGATGGGGATGGAGAGCCTTGTCAAAATTGTGGTGGCACTTGCACTGATGATGATAATCCTTCAGTTCCGGAATTTTCAAGTTTTGGAATTATAATCTCCTTGATGTTAATAGCTTTAATTGGAATGTTTATAATCAAAAGAAATGGAGTTGGTAAAATATGAGAAAAAAACATTTGATTGTTATGATTGCATTAGTTATCTTGATCCTATGTGCTGTGATGGTACAAGCAGGATTTTGGAGTTGGTTCACGGCTACAAGTTGCGGTTCATGTGTACCTTCTGGTAAATTTGGATCTACTGCTAGAATTTGCGCTAGAGGAGGGGTTGGAAGTTCACATACACAAAGAGTAGCAAATTGTGCTTCTACTCCTGGTTGTTATTGGAGATATCCATAATTTATTTTTTTATTTAAAATAATTGATGTATGTGTTTATCTTTTTTTGCATCCATTTATCTCTTTTTTTCTTGTTCATCTCTGTCATACCATCTATAAATAATCTTAAATCTTCATCTTTCTTCTCTTTAACAGCATAATCGAGACAATCTGAGAGATGATATTTATTTATTCCTTTTATTTTTCCTTGTTCAAGATCCTTTTTGATCAGTTTTTTCTTGAAATTGTATTTTTCTTCGGGATTATCTAAAAATGTTAGATCTTCCAATATTGACCTTTCAAGATTATCCTTTATTATATCAGGATGATCTTTCTCATAAAATTCTAGTTTTTTCTTAAGCTTTTCCTGAACTTTTTCTTTTCCGATGGACTTTTTTGAATATACAGAATCAGTTGTGCCGTATTTAAAATAATCTTCTAATCTTTCATATTTTTCATTGAAATCTTTTCTATTTTTGAACCTTCTTGTGAATATATCAAGAATTCCTGAATATATCTCAGAGACTAATTCAGCCTTATCTTTGCCTTTTGTATGCTGTTTTATTATCTGTTCAACTTCTTCTTCAGAAGCATACTCTTCCTTTATCTTAAGATCGCCTCTCTTGGCACATCTTAGCCTGTTGATTTCAGCAGCATCCTGCCATTGATTTCCTTTGCAATCAAACAGATAATCCTGATACATATCCTTATTCAAGACATCTGAATAGAAACAATAACCAAGATCAGGATCAAGATACATTAATGCTATAGCAGAATCTAAAACATTCCTTTCAGCTATCGGTTCTGTGTTATTATAAAATCCTTCAAATAGATGCTTGATCTGTCCAGCATATGAATCTCTGACAGTATGACCCATCTCATGGAAAGCAGCCTTTAAGAAATCCATAATATCATTTTTTTTGACATATAAATCTCCGTTCCCCCAACTTAATCCTTCTATCGGAGCATTGCAGATCTCAGCAGCGATAAGTCTTTTAAATTCATATCTTTCAAAGAGGTTAAATCTATAAAGATCTTCTATCTTCTTTCCTGTGTTAAGATGGTAGACTTCAGCTAAAAGATCTTCAACCTGGGAGATGTCTTTTATACAATCCATATTTAAGAACATAGAATGATATTTTTCTGAATCAATCTTTCCGTCCAAGTTTCCTCTTATAACCTGGCCTTGTCTTTTGAAGAAAAAGTGTCCTCCAGTCAAAGCTCCTGAAAGAAATACAGCTCCAGCAGCTAAACCAATCTTCTTAAGATTTCTTCTAAAAAAGCCTTTTTTAACTTCTTTTTCAGCTATATTTTCAAGTTTATCTTCCATTTTTTTATTCTAAATAAGCTTCATAAGTTTCTATCTTTGATTTGATGAAATTACATCTTTGTTTTTTTTCAGCTTTTTTTAAGATATCAAATAACAAACTGATGTCTTCTTTTTTGTTTTCTTTTATCGCATAGTCAAGGCAGGAGGAAGTTTTGAACATATTTATCTTATCCCATTTCTTATTATCTGCTTTCTTTTTTATGATTTTTTTCTTAAAATTGTAATCTCCTTCAAAATCTTTTAAGAACAAATGATCAGATGTTATTGAATCTTCAAGGTTCACCTTTATCAGTTCAGGATGATCTTTCTCATAAAATTCTAGTTTTTTCTTAAGCTTTTCTTGAACTTTTTCTTTTCCGATAAATGTTTTTGAATATAGGGAATCAGAATCTCCATATTCAAAATAATTTTTTAGCTTATCATATTTTTCCTGAAAATCTTTTCTATCCTGAAATCTTTTCTTAAAAGAATGAAGTATGCCTGAATAAATATCAGAGATAAGATTATTAGCTTTTTTTTCCTCGATATTTTTCTTTATTATCTCTTCAACCTCTTTTTCAGAAGCGTATTCTTTTTTTATCTTGATTTTACCTTTTTTAACAAGATTTAACATATTTATCTTTTCTGCATCTCTCCATTTGCTTTTTTTACATGAAAATAGAGAATTATGATTCATATCTTTGCCTAATGTATCTATATAAACAGAATATCCTAAGTCTGGATCAAGATACATTAAAGAGATCATAGAATCAATTACATTTTTTTCAGCTATTGGCTCAGTGTTTCTAGGAGTGCCTGTTATATAGTCAGTTAAATATCTTAACGCTCTCTTTGTTTGAGAAATATATGAATCTTTATTTTCATGACCTAATTCATGAAAAGCTACTTTTAAGAAATCAGCTATACAATTCTTTTTTACATAAAGGTCACCATTACCCCAGCTCATCCCTATAGGTTTACCTCCAAGAAATTCAGAAATCTTTATCCTTAAGAACTCATCTTTTTTGAAGATATTAAATCTATAAAGATCTTCTATCTTCTTTCCTGTGTTAAGATGATAGACTTCAGCAAGAAGATCTTCAACCTGAGAGATGTCTTTTATGTAGTCCATATCTAAGAACATAGACTGATATTTTTCTGAATCAATCTTTCCGTCTAATGTCCCTTTTATAACTTGGCCCTGTCTTTTGAAGAACAGATGGCTCCCAGCTAATGCTGTTAGAAGTACAGCTGAGCCTGCTGCCAAACCAATCTTCTTAAGATTTCTTCTGAAAAAACCTTTTTTAACTTCTTTTTCAGCTATATTTTCAAGTGATTCAGGCTTATCTTCCATAGTATATTTAAGTATTAATCATTTATAAACCTTTCGTTTTTAGTAACTAAGGAGTAGTTAAAAATAAACAAGATTTAACAGCAAATTATTTATATGATATTTCATATAAAAATCATATGACCAACCTTATAACTTTTATCGGATCTGGAAAAGGGACTTGGGCTCATGTACAGGAAGTTATAAAGAATGAAGAATGGGAAAAGATATTCATAATAACTGATGAGTTTGGAGCTAAGAATTTTCAGGCAGAGAAGGAAGTTGAGTTTATACTTGTAAATCCAAAAAGATATCTTAAGGATCTGAGCTTGGATATAAAAAAGAATCTTGAAGGAAAGATAATGGATACAGAAGTTGCTATTAATTTTATAAGTGGAAACGGAAAAGAGCATATGGCGCTGCTTTCTGCAATATTAAAGCTTGGATTAGGGATGAGGTTTGTAGCTTTAACGCCCAAGGGAGTAAAAGAGATATAATATATCCTAGAAAACACCATACCAGTAAAGAAGCAGCCTGTCTGTTGCTTTTACAACATCCCAATCTTCTCCTTGGATTGTTATGCAGTTATTATCTAATATGACTAAAGGGGTCTTTGATTCTTTTATGTATATTACTGGCTTGTCAGAATTGCTGCAGGTTATTATTGGCCTGTCTATACAGGCATCTGTCTCATTATTTATACATGCAGCTATAGGTATCTTTAATATCCCTTTTGCAAGATTAAGGCTAAGCTCTGCACTTGACAATGCAGTGTACTGCATCTGCTTATTTAAAGGATCAAATGTTACAAAGACTTCTTTGTTCTGATTGAATGTATCATCCAAGGAGCCTTTAACATCTATGTTTTCAAGATCTTTAGGCCCAAAATGAAGAGGGACATCTATAAGTTTGTCTCCGGGCTTTACCCTTGTATACCATAGGCCGTCTGCAAATACAAATGAAAATCCATTGTAAAGATAATTGTTCTCCCCTGATTCTCCATTAAGATTTTTTTCATGGAGATCATCTATAGTGATAACTTCTTTTGATGAATTTCCTGTGGACTGGACTATCAAAAGAACCAAAGCAAATACAGCAATCACAACTCCTATCATGATAAGGAGCTTTTTTGTATCTGATTTAGGATCTTCTTTTACAACATTTTCAGTTTCTTTCTGTTTCTCTTCATTCTTCTGTTCCATTTTGTCTAGGATTAAGCAGGTCATCTAAGAGATTCTTTCCAATATCTTTTAAACTTTTCTCTATTTTGACAAGAAAAGGGCTTACTAGCTTTGTCTCTTTTTCATAAAAGTCCTCTTTTTTATCCTCTTCATCATTATGATCTTCTTTTTCTTCTTCAACATCTTGTTCATCTTTTTCAGGAGAGCCAAACATATTCAGAAGATTATCTTTAGCTTCTTTTTCATAATCTATATCTTTTGGCTCTTTCTTTGCTTTAGCTGTCTTATCTTCCTTATCCATATATTTTACAGCTTCCCCTGTAACAAGAGAATCATCGTCAGACTTTAATGCAATGAAAAGTATCAAAAATATGCCAATAACAACTGCAACTATAGCAATAAGCATCTTAATTTCTTTTTTTGAATCTTTGGGCTCTTCTTCTTCTTTTTTCTCTTCTTCACCAGACTCCTCCTGGTTTTCTTCAGAATCAGTTATCTCAATGTTTTCTTTGCTATCTTCCTTGTCCATATCAATGATGGACCTTATGGCATCAAGCTTCTTTTCTATAAGCTTCTCTTTGGAGGATGATTCTTCATGCATGGATTCAGAATTATTCTCTTGTTTTTCTTCTTCAGACTGCGTTTCTTCCTCAGAATTATTCTCTTCTTCTTCAGGCATTTTAATTCATAATATCTAATATCTCATACAATAATCTGTCTTTAATCTTGATAAAACCCTCACTATCTTCGGATACTGCTATTATGCAGTTTTTTTCTATACTTATCTTAGTATTATTTGCATCCTTAAAATATATTACAGGTACGTTTTCTGTAGCAGAGGTACAGTCTATTACCGGAAGCCCATAGGTGTTGTTGGCTGTAAAACCT
This sequence comes from Candidatus Woesearchaeota archaeon, assembly GCA_014729675.1. Classification (GTDB taxonomy): domain Archaea; phylum Nanobdellota; class Nanobdellia; order Woesearchaeales; family WJKL01; genus WJJM01. The sequence goes on from WJJM01000068.1 coordinate 21,997, forward strand.
ATCCTTGTGTAAGTATCTGACCTTTTTTTAAGAGAACTGGCAAGAGTATATTCTGAATAAGCTATCTCTTCAGGGAACAGTGAATCTTCTTCAGATGTCATATCTACCTGGAATGCATCAAGATCAAGGCCTTTGCTTATGTTTATATGTTCAACCTGCTGAGGCAGATAATCAAATTCGTATCTTTTGTCTTCAATCTCTGTTCCCCACTTGAACTCATCCCTTTGAAAAGATATGCCTTTATATTCAAAAGTTTCTGACTCTCCAGAGGACCTGCTGAATATGAACCCTATTACACTTGAAACCATGATGGTTATTATAAATATAGATACAAGGCTTTTTTTCATGTTTTCTTTCATATTATTCCTGAAAAAAGTTTTTCTTTTAAATAATTTCCTAAAAATCCATTATTTTGATGCAGGCATTTTAGAAAGATTTATATAAGACATCATTTATATCTTTTAATAATCATTAAAAGTTTAAAAAACATTAAATACATTAAAATTGATAAAAATGAATGAAATTGAAAAGCGGTTTACAGGCTTTATACAGAATGCAGGCACTGCACAGGGAATAAATGACAGCCTTTTTCTGAAGCTTTTTGCATTGCTCTACATTGAGCCTGAAGAGATTTCAATGGATGAGCTTGCTGAGAAGACAGGATACAGCCTTGCATCTGTGAGCAACAAGATAAAGCAGATAGAGTCTTTGTTCGGAAATATGCTGGACTTGAGAAGGATGAACAAGCCGGGAACAAGAAAGATATACCTTTACATGGAAAAGGATTTTGATCCTGTGAAAATGATAAAAGATACACTTTCTAAAAAGTACAAATATGTAATAAAAGCAGCAGAATCAGAACTTCCAGAAGTGATAGATAAAGGGAATAACAGCTCAGACAAGAGGACAAAAGAGCAAGCTAAGAATCTTCAGAAATATTATAATAATGTTCAGAAACTGGAGAAAGTTATAGGAAAATTGTTAGATTACATGGATGATATTGAAAATGGTTAAGAGAGATAAACATATAATCAGGATAGTGGAAGCTTGGAAGACCTATAAGATGGGAGATGTAGATGTGCATGCTCTTAGAGGTATGAATTTTGAGGTTGAATACGGAGAATTTGTAGCTATAATGGGGCCTTCTGGATCAGGGAAATCTACAGCAGTAAATATGGTCGGCTGTCTGGATGTTCCGACAAAAGGGGATATATATCTTGAAGGCAAGAACATATCTACATTAAGCGAGTCACAGCTTGCTCAGATAAGAGGAAAGAAGATAGGATTTATCTTCCAGCAGTTCAACCTGATATCTACACTTACAGCAAAAAGGAACGTTACACTGCCGATGGTCTTTCAGGGAGTAGGATACAGGAAAAGAGTAAGAAGGGCTGAGAAACTTTTGAAGATGGTAGGTTTGGGAGAAAGGATGCAGCACAAGCCGACAGAGCTTTCAGGAGGACAGCAGCAGAGGGTTGCCATAGCAAGAGCTTTGGCAAATGACCCGGATGTTATACTTGCTGACGAGCCAACTGGAAATCTTGACTCAAAAACCGGAAAAGAGATGATGGATTTCTTATGCAATCTGCACAAGAAGGAGAAAAAGACAATAGTTATGGTAACCCATGATCCAAGATTAGCTAAGTTTGCAGAGAGGATAGCTCATCTTAGGGATGGATCAATAGTGAAAAGATAACATTATTATATGATAATAAAAAAATAAAGGTGATACAATGAAAATCAAGAAAAATATAGGAATTATCCTACTTGCTTTATTATTTTCAGCAGCATATGTATATGCAGGATCTGCCGGAGCAAATATAGGCATAAGCCTGATAAGCCAGGAGCCTGATCCTGCTGATCCTGGAGAAGTAATAGATCTGAGATTTAGGGTAGAGAATGAAGGATGGGAAACAACAGATGATATAATCGTAGAATTTGTGGAAAAGTATCCTTTTACTGTCTATGATGGAGAGAATGTAAAAGAAGTGGGAAACCTTCAAGGACTTCAGACAAGCAATGAAGGGGTTATACTTCTCTATAAGGTGAAGGTTGATGAAGATGCTGTACAGGGAACACAGTATGTAGACATAAGATATAAGGAAGGAGGTAAAGGACACTGGATAAAGATAGAAGACTTTCCTGTAAGGGTAAGGACAAGAGATCTTGTCTTGTCTGTGGATTCCATAAGATCTGAGCCAGAGCTTGTATCTCCTGGCCAGGATTTTGAGCTCAACCTTAACATAAAGAACAATGCAGATTCATTGATAAGGGACATCACTGTTGCATTGGATGTGTCAGACGATGACATGCCATTTGCACCTTCAACATCTATATCTGAAAAGCAGGTGTACCAGATAAACTCAAATTCAGAGAAGATACTCTCTTTTGATATGGTCGCTCTGCCGGATGCTGAAGGCGGAATATACAAAGTTCCAATAGATATCTCATATACAGACGAGACAGGGACATCATATTCTAAATCAGACATAATAAGCCTGAAGATAGCGTCATCTCCTGATCTTCTTGTCAACATAGACAATTCTGAGATAACCAATGATAAAAAATCAGGGGAAATTGCGATAAGGATAGTCAACAAAGGGCTGACAAACATAAAACTCCTTACTGCAAAAATTCAAGGTGACGATAAATTTGAAGTTCTTTCTCAGGAGGAAGCATATGTTGGGAATGTGGATTCTGATGATTATGAGACTGCAGAATTTGAGATAAGGGTAAAAAGCTATGACCCTTTGATAAATCTGCCTTTAGAGCTTAGCTATATGGATTCTACAAACAAAGAACACGAACAAAAAGTAGACCTTGAGCTTAAGACTCACAGCAGCAGCCTTGCTGTAAGCATAATCTCTGAGATAATCAAAGGCGTACTGATAATAGCTGTCATAGTCGGAGGAGGACTGTTCTTATATAGATGGTATAAGAAGAGAAAGAAGAAGAAAAGAACAGAATGAAAAGCTATTATTTTAAGTTTGTTCTTACAAGCCTAAAAAGCAGAAGGATAAGATCCTGGCTTACTATGATAGGAATATTCATAGGGATAGCTGCTGTTGTAGCCCTGATAGGGCTTGGAGAGGGCCTGAGAGAAGCTATAAATTCTCAATTTGGTTTTCTTGGGACAGATATATTGAGCATAACAGCTTCAGGAGGATTTGGGCCTCCGGGGACTGGGGTTGTAGATCCTTTGACTGATAAGGAATTGGATGCGGCAAGAAAGGTTCCAGGTGTAGAAGGTGTTGCAGGGAGGATACTTGAATCAGGAAAGTTGGTGTTCAACAAGAAAGTTGCATTTGGATATTCTGCGAGTATGGCTGACGGAAAGAGCAGAGACATACTGGAGCATATACTAAATATGGATGTTGCAAGGGGCAGGCTTCTTGAAGACGGAGATTCAGGCAGAGTTGTCCTGGGATATGATTTCTATGAGGATGATGAACTTTTTGGAGAACCTATAGATGCAGGAGACAAGGTAGAGATCCTGGATAAAGAGTTTGAAGTTATTGGAATATTAGAGAAGAAAGGCAATTTTCAGATAGACAGGACAGTATTTATCAATGAAGATGACCTGAGAGATCTTGTAGGCAGACCAGATGACGAGTATGATATAATAGGTGTTCAGGTTGTAGAGAATGCAGATATAGAAAAGATACAGGCGAGCATAGAGAAGGAATTAAGGAAGATAAGAGATGTTGACGAGGGGGAGGAAGATTTTTCAGTTGAAACCCCTGCAAATGTTGTAGAGAGTGTAAATTCAATCCTTCTTGGAGTCCAGGTTTTTGTGTATGTGATAGCAAGCATATCTCTTCTTGTGGGAGGTATAGGCATAATGAACACGATGTATACTGCAGTTATAGAAAGGACGAGAGATATAGGCATAATGAAATCAATAGGAGCCAAGAATTCAACAATATTTGTCCTGTTCTTTATAGAGTCAGGACTGTTGGGGTCAGTAGGCGGCATAATCGGAGCGCTATTAGGATTTGCCTCTGCAAAAGGCTTTGCTTTTATAGGGAAACTAGTTTTAGGCTCTAATCTTATATCTGCACAAATATCCCCTCAACTGATAATAGGAGCATTATTGTTCTCTTTTGTTGTAGGGTCTTTTTTTGGAACCCTGCCTGCAGTCCGGGCTTCAAAATTAAATCCAGTAGATGCATTGAGTCAGAGAAAATGATAAAAGATATACTAAAATATTCACTTTCAAATCTTTGGAACAGGAAACTGCGTAGTTTTCTTACTATGCTTTCTATACTGATAGGTATAACAGCAATATTTGCCCTGATAAGTTTTGGGCAAGGGTTGAACTCCTGGATAGACGGTTTTGCACAGGAGATGGGAACTGACAAGGTGTTTATCATGCCAGGTGGCGGATTATCCAATGCTCCAGGAACAAGCAACATAAAATTTAATGAAGAAGATCTTGACTTTATAAGGAAGATAAAAGGAGTAGATGAAGCTACTGCCATGATGGCTATCTCTGGAAAAGTAGGTTATAAAGACTACAGGGATGTATATCCTTTTATAATAGGATTGTCTACTGAAAGCAATGAGATGAGACTTATAGAGGAGATGTTTGGAGGGATAGGCATTATGGAAGGAAGAGGCCTTAAGAAAGGAGATGTACTTAAGGCGACAGCAGGATATAGCTATACTGTCCCTAACCGGCTTTTTAAGAGAGAGTTGTCTATTGGAAGCAAGGTAGCTATAAATGATGTTGAAGTTGAGATAGTTGGATTTTATGAAGAAGTTGGCAGTCCGACAGATGATGCACAATTATATCTTTCTCAAGAAGGTTTTGAAGAAATATTTGATATTGAGGAATTTGAATACATCTATATGAGGGTTGCTCCAGGGGAAGATCCCTCTATGATTGCTGACAGGATAAAAGAAAAATTCAGGAAATATAAAGGGCAGAAAGAAGGTGAGGAAGATTTTACTGTACAGACTTTTGAAGATATACTTGAAACATTTACAAGCATACTTCTTGTTTTAAATGGGGTTTTAGTCATAATCGCATTGATATCTGTCGTTGTTGCGGCTGTAAATATCATGAATACTATGTATACTTCTATATTAGAGAGGACAAAAGAGATAGGGGTTATGAAGTCTATAGGAGCCAGAAATGAATTTATCCTGTTGGTCTTTGTAACTGAGTCAGGCGTCCTTGGATTTTTAGGAGGATTGATAGGTGTTATCCTGGGAGCAGGGTTTGCAAAAATAGGCGGGATGGCTGCATCTGCTTTCGGCCTTACTATGATACAGCCTGATTTTCCATGTTGGCTTATAGCAGGATGCCTTATTTTTGCTTTTTTAGTTGGTTCTTTATCAGGACTTATTCCAGCTATACAGGCTTCAAAATTAAATCCAGTGGATGCGCTTAGATATGAGTAGTATCTCAAATTCCAAAAACCTTTGTTTTTCCAAGGCTTTCAAATATGAATAATCTTATTCTCTGTAGAATTCAGCTGCTTTTTCTGGGGAGATTGAATTTATAGTGTCATCTGAAAGGGCTTCGAAACCGCCAAGTATTGCGAGTTTAGGAGTTATTTCTATGTGGAAATGCATGTTTTCTTTTTCAGGAGAATAGAACAGTTCCAGGTTGTATGCTGCATCTATAGTTTTGAGCTTTTGAAGTATCTTTTTAAGCATCCTGGCAAGATCAGTCAGATGTTTGTTATCCATCTTTGTTATGTTTTTTATGTGTTTCTTAGGGAATATCCATATCTCATAATGGTATCTTGATGCATATGGTGTGAATGAGATAAAAGAATCATTCTCAAAGCAGGCTCTTTTGGAGTTTTTCTCTTTTTTTATTATACTGCAATAAGGACATCTTGAGTATTTTTTTGATGCTTTAATCTTTTCTTTTACAAGCTTAGGGATCCTGTTGTAGGCTATGACCTGAGAGTGAGAATGTATCAAAGAGGTTCCTGCCTGTTTTCCGTGGTTCTTGAATATACATACATATCTTATCCCCTTCACTTTGCTCAGTTTTTGTATCCTGTCTATATATGCCCCGAATACATCTTTTATCTGGGGGACAGAAAGGTCTTCCATCTGTTTCTCATGGTCGGGCGTTTCTGCTATAACTTCATGGCTGCCGTAGGCTGAGGATGATGTGAAGAATCTATTTTCTCTTTTGAATGAATGAGAGCCTTCCAGCTCAACTGCAGAGAACTTGTTCGGAAACCATCTCACTTTCCATTGTTTTTTTGTCCCTATCCTTCCTATCTCTGGAGGGGTAAGGTGTTCGTTTCCAGGGCAGAAAAAACATGTTTTTGATTCTTTTATGTCTGACTTTTTCTTGAATTCAAATGGCCTTTTTCCGCGGCCTTCAGAAACAATAACATATCTATCTAAGATATAATCTTTTCTTATTTCCATAGCATCCTCTTTTTATGAGATAGAGAACTTATAGTTTATAAATCTTTATTTTTGAGAAAAAATCATCTGACTTTTGCAAGTTTCTTAAGATAAGCAAGCCTTTGATTGACTTTATTTATTGTTGTGCCTTTTGTCTTTATCCTTTTCAGGACTTTTGCAAGAGTGCAGTCGCCAACTGTTTCTTCTATCCATTCAGCAAGGTCATTTTTACGGTCATTTACATGATATTTGAATGTGTTATCATCTATGAATCTTAGAACTTCAGGAAGATCAAAAAGGCTCTTTACAATGGGTCCGTTGTTTATCCAGAAATACTGATTAGAATCAACCTCTTCCAGTATCTTTTTTGCTTCTTCTATGCTTATCCTTGGCAATTGTATCACCTTTGACAATCGCTGAAAAAGTAGTGTATTTATAAAGCTTATGGTTGTAATTATTCTGAAGTAGTGATTAGGCTTTTTAACAAAAAATCATCTTTTTTTCATCTGTTTAAGGGAAATTTTCAGTTTTTCCTTTATTTGTTGATTTAATTCAACACTTATATCAAGATTATCGACTTCTTTGTTCCAATCAATGTTTGGGAGAGAAGTTAATGTAGATATAAATTCCCTGCCTGCTTGTTTTATGAGCTTTTCTATCAACTTTGCTTTTTCTGAGTTAAATTGGGATATTGCAGGGAATTTAGTTATTCCGTCTGCTCCTGCTTTTAAGATATCTTTTACATAATCAACTTTTTTGGGAGTAAGGCCCGCCATTATCTCCATATCTGGAAAGGCTTTTTTTGTCTCTTTGATCCACCAGGAATAATTTTCAATATCGGGAGATGAGATGTTTTCAAAATCTGTTCCTTTTACTGGCTTTAATGCATAGAATGTTATTCTATCTAATCTATGCTCTTTTATGAATCTTAACAGATCTTTTAGGTCCTGTTTTGTTTCTCCCAGTCCAATAACTATAGTTATGCTTGTTTTGAAGCCTTTGTTTTTTGCCAGTTTAAGCATTTCAGAATAAGGCTGGATTGGTTTGTCAGGGCATAATTTATTGTGCAGTTTTATATTTGTAGTTTCTATGGAAGCACAGATACCATCTACATAGGGTTTTAATATATTCATATCTTTTTCATCTAATATCCCTAAATTAACCCATATCTTTTCTTTGTAGACTTCTGAGATATGCTTTGATATATCTTTTATGTCTTCTATATCTCTGTTTGCATAGCCTCCTGTTAAGTATTCGAATTTCCAGCCAAGATTTTTGCCTATTATAGCATCAGCTATCATAGAAGCCATACTTCTTCTTGCTTTTTTAGCGTGCTTCTTCTTGTGGCTTGTGGTGGAGCGGTAGCAGAACTTGCATGTTCCTTTTTCACAATACCATCCTATAAAGACACATCTTCCAAACCATGTTTTTTTCATAAGATATTATGCAGAAAATAAGAATATAAAAAGCTAGTGTTTAATCTTTGAATAGATGCTGGAGATAGCATTGTTTATCTTTTTCAAAAGGCTTTCTTCCTGTTTAAAGAGTTTACTGCTCATTATATGAAGATATAATCTTCCCCAATAACTTCCAGGAGGAATCTTTTCAGGCAATGCTATAATCTTTTTTTCCTTTAGATAATCATTATATTCTTTTTCGGTCTTTTTGATAAGATCTTCCTGATCCACTTTTTCTTGAGTCTTTATGTATGTTCTTCTGCTTTCAGAAGTTTTTCTTAGTTTTTCTTTTTCTTCACTTTCATCAGTTAGAGATATCTCATATTTGTTTAGACCTGGACTTTTTTTCAATCTTTTTAGAAATTCTTTCCTGTCTACACCTTTAGGGAATCTTGAGTATACTGCAAAGAAAAGAGCAGTCTTGCTATCATAAAGCCTGCTTAGATCAGATACTTTGCCTTTGTGTCCAGGCAGTTTTACGTCATTTTCTTCAACTATAGAATCTATGAATTTGTTCTGTATTTCTGATATCTGAGATATTGGATCCATAATGCCTATAAAGACATATATGTTTATAAAGTTTGTATATATAAAGAATATAGTATAGATTAACTAATCTCTTTTAGGATATTTTCTTTTGTATTTAGCCTTTTTTGGCATTCAGAACAGATATAATGCTGTTTTCCTTTTTCATCTTTTATTATTGTTCCTAAGGGTTTTTTAAGGAAGGTTTCTTTGATATTTTTACTGCATATAGCACATTTCATATATTAACGATAAGAAATATTTGTTTATAAAACTATTGGATTTAAAACAAAAATATTTTAAATGAGCAGAGAAATAAGAGATTATGGCTGATAAAATAAATATTGAAGAGATGAATATCTTCTGCAAGAAAAAAGGATTTGTATATTCCAATTCTGAGATTTATGGAGGTATAGCTGGATTCTTTGATTACGGCCCTTTAGGAGTTGAACTTAAGAACAATATCAAACAGGACTGGTGGAGAAGATTTGTTAAGAGCAGAGAAGATGTCGTAGGGATAGACGGCGCTATAATCTCGCATCCAAAAGTTTGGGAGGCATCCGGCCATGTTGAGAATTTTAATGATGTATATGTCAAATGCAAGAAGTGCAAGAAGCCGAACAAGATAGATAAGAATGAAGTTGGAAAGATCAAATGTGAATGCAGCGGAGAGTATGATGTTATCGGAGACGTCAATCTTATGTTTAAGACAAATGTTGGGCCAGTAGAGGGAAATATCGCTTATCTAAGACCTGAGACTGCACAGCTTATTTTTACAAATTTTAAGATAGTTTCAGAAACTTCAAGAGCAAAACTTCCTTTTGGGATTGCGCAGCAGGGAAGAGCTTTCAGAAATGAGATATCTCCAAGAGATTTTCTTTTTAGATGCAGGGAGTTTGAGCAGATGGAGATAGAGTTCTTTATCCATCCTGATGAGAAGAAATGTCCTTTGTTAAAAAAAGAAGATATTGATTTTGAATTTCAACTTCTTTCTGAAAAAGATCAGGAAAAAGATGATGGCTGTGAATTAAAGATAACTCTTGGAGACATGCTTAAGAAGAAGATGTTGGGAGAGTGGCATGCATATTGGCTTAAGGAAAATTATCAATGGTTTTTGGATCTTGGGATAGCAGAAAAAGATCTTCGGTTAAGGGAACATATGAAAGATGAGCTTGCCCATTATAGTTCTGCATGTTTTGATATAGAATATAGATATCCTTTTGGATGGAAAGAAGTCCATGGAAATGCAGACAGGGGACAATATGACCTTGGAAAGCATCAGGAAGTAAGCAAGAAATCAATGGAGCTTTTTGACGAGGAAAGCAAGAAGAAAGTAATCCCAAGAGTTGTAGAGCCATCACAGGGAGTGGACAGGGCTTTTTTGACTGTGTTGTTTGATGCTTATGAGGATGACAAGGAAAGAGGAAACATTGTCCTTAAACTGCATCCAAAACTTGCTCCTGTTAAAGTTGGAGTATTTCCTCTTGTGAACAAGCTAAATGATGATGCAAGAAAGGTCTATGATATATTGAAAGATGATTTTGCATGCCAGTTTGATTCTTCTGGAAGTGTGGGAAGAAGATATGCAAGAGCTGATGAGGCAGGGGTTCCATATTGTATTACTTTTGACTTTGATTCTTTGGAAGATAAATCAGTTACTGTTCGTGATAGAGATTCTACAAAACAAGTAAGGGTTGAGATTGAGAAGCTTAATCAGGTTATTTCTGGGCTGCTTGATTCTAAAATAGAGTTTGATAAATCTGGAAAGCTTGTAGAGTGAATGATGTTTTGTTTTTATGCGAAAAATCTTTCATCAAATAAATAAGTATAAATATAAGTATAAATATAAGTTTAATCCTAGTTGTGGTTTTTGTATACTGGTTTGGCTATCTTCGAGGAGCAAATAGAAACATTTATAAAAAATAAGTATTTTTATATGTAAATATTAAAGTAATTTTATATCCATCCAAATAAGTAAAAAATTAAGGCAAATAGAGACCAGTATAATGAAGGAACTCAAAAGAAAACTTTACAAAAGAGGCAGTAGTGTAGAGGTAACTATACCTATGCCTTTGCTTTTTTCTATAGACAAATCAAAGAAACATGATGTTATTTTCAAGTTTGATGAAGAGAAAAAGAAATGGTATATTGAGATGGATAAGAGAGAGTCCTCAGAAGAAGAGCAATGATAGCAGAGGAAAAAGGGGGAAAAGGTACGGTAATCCTGTTTTTGTTAGCTTTAGTTTCACTTGCATTTCTACTTTATGTTGAATTTAATGGGCTCGAGGATATAACAGGGAGAAACGTTCTTGATTTTAGTAATGTATCTTTGGATGGATACAATGATTCTATAATTGTTGAATTTAATGCTTCTGGAGAGAAAATAGTGTATATAGAACTTGAGGAAAGAACTTATTCTTTAGCAAGGATGGATATAGTTGGAAGAAATGAAACAGGAGAATATCCTTATATTCCCAGGGTGGATGTTCTTGATGATGGAGAATTTGAATGGGCAAATACCGGAAGGTTTGATTCTGCTGAAGAGACTGATGATTTCAGCTCTGATCTGAACTTGTATATCTCTAATTGCGGAGAATACCCTTGCCCTGTGCCTATCAAAGTATATTCAGATTCAGCTGGAATTATAGAGTTGAAAAATTTATATTTAGTTTTTGGTGGAGAGGCTGAACAACCACTACCCCCAGCTTCTTCACCGATTTCTTCTTTAGAGCCTGCAAAGATAGATTCTGGGATTGAAGAAGAGATTCAGGAGAAGAGCGAAGCTAAAGTTATTGTTGTGCTTAAGGATGAGCCTGTTGAAACAGGGATGACAGGGATAACTGGGCAGCCTGTGAAAGAAATAAGGAAAGATATATTCAAGGAGAAGAAAGCTGAAAGACTGGAAAAGATAAAGCAGAAAGTTAAAGAAAAACAGGAGAAGGTGCTTTCTGAGCTTGAGCTTGAAGATAAGACAGAAAGGGGGATACTTGGGATTGCTCAGGAGAAGAAGGCTGAGTTTAAGCTTGAGAGGAAATATTCTACTGTAAATGCTTTTTCAGGGAAAGTAACTGAAGAAGGGCTTAGGAAGCTTGAAGATAATCCTGATGTTGAAGCTGTTTATCTTGTCCCTACTTTGCATATATCCTTGGATGATACTGTTCCTTTAATACAAGCTGACCATATGCATAATTATTCTGTTGATGGAGAGAATATAACCGGAAAAGGCCAGACTATCTGTATAATAGATACAGGAATACAGACAGATCATCCTGATTTTCAGAACAGGGTTATTGATGAATATTGTTATTGCACTGCCAGTGATTATGGAAACGGAGGATGCTGCCATGACAATACAAATGAATCAGATGTTGGGGATGATGACAATGACCATGGAACACATTGCGCAGGAATAGCTGCTGCAGATGGAACTGTGGTTGGTGTTGCTCCTGAATCTAATTTAATAGCTATTAAAGTGTGTGATTCTTCTGGAGACTGTGACGGGGACGATATGATGGCTGGAATGGACTGGTGCATTGCGAATTCTACAAGATACAATATCTCTGTGATTTCAATGAGTCTTGGAGATTGGAATCCTCATTCTCCTGGAAATTGTCCTGACTGGATGGATTCAAGCATAAATAATGCACATGATAGTGATATCCTATTTGTTTCTGCTTCTGGAAATACAGGAAATACAACTGGAATTGATTATCCTGCATGCAGCCAGAATACTACTGGAATAGGGGCTGTAACTAAATCTGATGTCATATGGACAGGTACAAGCAGGCATCCTGATCTTCTTGATATATTGGCTCCAGGAGCAGGTGTTTATTCAACAGTTCCTACAGATAATTATGCTACTAATACAGGAACTTCAATGGCAACTCCACATGCTGCCGGAGCTGCAGCTTTGATATATCAGTATGCTGAGCTGGAGGGGTTGAGCTTTAGTGTGGATGATGTTGTTGAACTTATGATCGATAATGGTAAGACTATTGGAGACTATTCAAGAGTTGACTTTAGCGGAATATTTCTTAAGCTTGAGGAGAATATAACTGCTAACTTAACTGCATATTCTTTGGGGAAGGAAGGAATAGGAAAGATAGGCTTCTATAACTATACTGAGTTCGGGAATATCCTTGATAGGATAAACATAAGCTATAATTATGCTGAGATAGATGCAAGTTCAGCTTTGGAGTATAACAAGTCAGCTATAATAACATTAGATGGATTGAACTTTGATTCTCCTTTTGTTGAATATTTCAACGGAACTGAATTTGAGGAATGCAATTCAACTACTGATCCAGCATGCATAAACATAAGCTATAATGGAAGCAGGTTTGTGTTTAATGTCAGCCATTTTACCGGATTTAGGGCTGCTGAGGGAGGAAATGATTCTGGAGAGGGTGTAGAGAGCGCAACAATAACAAAGACTGCTTTAAACGAGTCTGTCATCAATGGAAGTATTATCCAGTTTATAGTCAATATTACAAATACAGGCATAACTGATTTTACCAATTATGAGCTTACAGACAGATTTAACAAGAGCTATATCAATTATACAGGAGCTAATCGAACACCTGATGATATCAGATATGATGGTGGCGAGATAGAGTGGCTTATTAATCTTAGTGCAGGAGAAAGTGAGATATTTCTTATTAATTTCACAACTTATACTGTCGGAAACACCACTAACATCATTGATATGGAGAACAGCACAGGATCTTCAATAGGGTATGATAATGAGAGTATAGAGGTACTAGAAGAAGAGGAAGAAGAAACAAGACTTTATGATCTTGGGGATGCTCCTGATTCATGCAACCATTTCTATACAGACATGGAGACTGACCCGAGCATGTTTAGCAGCGGGATAACTGCTGATTATCCGACTGTGCATAATACAACACTTAAAGACAACTGCGGAAAGACATATGGGCCATGCCATGAGAATTATTTCCTGATACTGGGAAGAAATATAACCTTTGAGGATGAGGCTGATGTTGGGAATGATGAAGATTTTCCAGATAACAACATAAAACCAAATGCAAATGAGTCTGATTTTGATTCTGTTATCGGAACCAGTTTTGGTATGGATGACGGTCTTGGAAGCACAGGCATAAACTACACTAATGATATGTTTAATTGGGAGCACTGCCAAAATGTTTCTATTCCCATAGATATAAACATTTCAGGAGGGCCTTATGCAGCTGACTGGAACGCTACATTGAACATCTGGATAGATTATAATAAGGATGGGAACTGGGCTGATTCTCCATGGTCTCAAGATACTGTGATGTGCGGCATGCAATCGGTTTCTGAATGGGTTGTCCAAAATGATGTTGCTGCGCAGCTGAACTTTGGAGGTTTTGGTCCTGGACAGATAATACATTATGCAAATTTTACTGCTTTTTCAAACATATCAGGTTATACATGGATGAGAGTGCAGGTAACTCCAGGCCCTATAAATTCTATGCAGTATGCAGACGGTTCAGGCCCTGCTGTGTGTTATGAAGATGGAGAGACTGAAGATTATTATGTGAATATAACTTATCTTGAAGAAGAGGAAGAAGGATATTTCCAGAATCTAAGCATATCAAAAACATCTTTAGATGACAATGTAACTAATGGAAGCACTGCTGAATTTTTGATAAACATAACAAATACAGGAAATATCAATTTTTCATCTGTTGAATTAAATGATAGCTATGATATTAATTTCTTAAATTACAGCAGTTCAAGCAAAGCCTATGAAGATAATGCATATGATGGAGATATAATATGGGTTGTTCATGACCTTGCTTCTGACAGTTCTTCTTTGATATATGTAAATTTCACTGCTCTTGATGTTGGAAATACAACCAACCATATTTTTGCTGAGAACAGCACAGGCTCTTTAATGGGGTATGATAATGAAAGTATTGAAATCTTAGGGGAAGGAGAGGAAGAAGTTCAGGAAAACGTGACAAACCTAAGCTGCGAGGTGACAACAAACTGTACATATACAAAAGTTCTTGGGTTGTCTTCTTTGACAAATGCGCATGCTGAATTAGCTAATGAATCTAACTATAATTATAGCATATGCTGCAGAGATATAAGCAATACTGTAAATATAGTCAATGATTCAGGAACAGTTTTTATCAGGCTGAGTGATTCTACAAATGCGCACGTAGAGCTTCCAAGCGAGGGGAATTATGCTCATGACGCTTATATAGGCACTGATTCTTTATCAAATTCAGTAGAATGCAGTTATCTAAACACAAGCGGAGCATGCTCTGAAAATACAACTTGTCTGATGACTCTCCCTACAAATATCAGCGGAAATACAAATCTCCAGCCAGGAGATTGCGTCACTAATCCTTATCTTACTTCTGTATGCTGCGGAATTGTCGAAGACAGCGCTCCTATTGTCACGCTATTATCTCCTGCAGACAATCATTACAATGACAGCGCAGAGCCTGAAGAGATATTGTTCAACTGCTCTGCAACTGATGACAAGCTTGTAGATAATATCTCAATGTATCTGACTGATAAAGATGATACAAACTTTAAGATAAATTATAGCTGCGATATAGATGCTGCAAAAGGAAGCTGCAGCAAAAGGCTTAACCTTACAAACGGAAACTATACATGGAACTGCGCTGCTTATGATAACATAAGCCAGGAGACATGGGGAAATAACAGGACAATAGTGGTAAATTATACTGCATGCATACCAGAACTTGTTAATACAACATGGACAGAATGGATAAATATAAGTTGTGTATCTGGCAAGATGAACCAAAGTAGAAATAGAACACAGTACGATAATAATAGCTGTGGAATAATAGCTAACCAGACATTCTATGAATATCAGCTTGTAGGTCCGGATTATGAAAATACAACCTGGGGCGACTGGATGAACCTTACATGTGTCGGCAGCCAGATGAACCAAAGCAGAAACAGAACACAGTATGATGAATATGGCTGCGCTCCAAGTATAACTCACTATGATTACCAGCTTGTAGGCCCTAATTATGAAAATACCTCTTGGTCAGACTGGATCAACATCTCCTGTTTGCCTGATGATACCATGAACCAAAGCAGAAACAGAACACAGTATGATGAATATGGCTGCGCTGCCAACCAGACATTTATAGAATACAGGCATACAGAATTCTGTGATTATTGCACCCCTAACATGACAAACACTTCATGGAGAGCATATTATAATATAAGCCCGTGTTATGAGAATGACACTATAGAGCAGGAAAGGAACAGGACGCAGTATGATTCAACCTATTGCGGGGAAGTGGGAAATACAACTTTCTTTGAACAGCAGATTATAGCATGCATAAATCCCCCTTCAAGTGTTACAGGCTTGGTGAATATCTCTTCAACAAACGAGACAATAAACTGGACATGGACAAATCCATCAGAAGCTGACTTTAACTCAACAATCCTTTATCTCAATGGAAGCAACATCATCAACCTTTCAAGCACGATAGATTCATATAAGGCGGCAGGGCTGCAGCCTAATTCATCTTATAATCTTACTGTGCATACAAAAGATCATAATGGCAATATAAACTATACTGATGTGAGCAATATTGCACAAACAACCAGAAATCCAATACTTCCTATTGCTGATAACTTCAGCGGAGAGTATGGGACAACCAATTTCTCAGATGTGTCAGATATCACAAATGTAAAAAATCTTACCTTAGCAAGAGCAGGAGGAAGAATAAAATTCCCTGGATCTTATGGGGTTGATGCTGAAGCAGAAAATTATGATCTGAATGTTTTAATAGGGGATGGTTTTGTAAGCGTGAATACTTCTGCATTGGATACCAGCTTCAATGCTTCTGCTGAGATTACTATAAACAATGTAAGCTGTCCTTCTACTGTGTATTATGGTGGAGGATTGTATAGTTCTTCTCAAGAGATTGTAGGAGAAGGCAACGTATGTGATGCTGGAACTGATCCAAGCTGTACAAATGTAACCTGTATGGGGAACATATTAACATTTACAACAAGCCATTTCACAGGATTTGCATCTGCTGCAACAGCTAACCTCACTATATGGGATGAAACTGATAATACTGTAAAAGCTCCAGATGAACAGATAAGATTCTTTGCTAACTATACAAATTCAACAGGAGAGATAGAAGGGGCGAACTGCACTATCAATTTTAATTCCAGCCTGAACAATAATATGGGCTGGAACGCAACTTCAAGACTGTATGAATACAACAGAAGCTTTTCAAGCACTGGAATGTATGGCTGGAATGCAACATGCAACAAGACCGGTTATGATACATTGACTGCTTCAGACACTGTTATTGTCATGTATAATAATACAGTTCCAGGCATGGATATGATAAGCCTTAATCCAAATACAGGAATGAACAATACTGCTGTAAATGTAACTTCTATAGGTGCAAATGATACTGACGGACAGCAGTTAAGATTAGAATGCGGGGATTCAACAGGAAATTATAATCTTTGTACTGGAAATTATGGAAGCCCTGAAAGAAGCTGCATATTCAACAGCCCATGGGATGATGATTCCACACATCAAGTGTATTGTGCTGTATATGACGGAGTAAACTATTCTATAGAAAGAAATAATCAGTTTTTTGCAGACAATACTGCTCCTGTAACTTTGGCTGTGCATAATATTGAGGGAGACAGTACAACAAAATATTGGGATTCTGTAGAGGATAACAAGACACTGATACAGGTAATACTTAATGAAAGCGAAGTTAACTGTAGATGGAGCATAGTAGATGCAAAATATGATGATATATCTTCAGCTAATGAATGTGCTGTGCAGGGAAGTCTTGCAAGCTGCAATGTTACGCCTTCATCCCAGATCAATGAGACTAATGTCACTATATCCTGCGAAGACAAATATGGAAATGACCAGAATGTTTCACAGAATCTAGAAGTTATATATGGTGTTGACTGGACAAAGCCGACAGTATATACCACAAACAATGGCATGATAAATCCTCCTGGATACTCAATAACATTTGTAGAAACAGATGTGCCTGCAGGAACAGAGATAATGACATGGTACTGCAACGATACATCTGACAACTGCACACCTTCAACCAGTATAGACAACGGCTCAACAGTGTCTTATTATGGAAGAGGAAATTGGTATGTAAAATGGAATGCCACAGATGAAGCTGGAAACGTGAACATGTCTGGACAGACAGTTGTAATGATAAACATACTTCCAGATGTGACAATGCATTGGTATGAAGATCTGGTGAATCACACTTTCAATGTATATATAAATGCTTCAGACATTGATAATTCACAGAACTTAAGCTGCCAGATATTCCACAGGCATGCTGCAGGAGGAGCATGGAATATAACCAACATGAGCCTTTACAGCGGAACACTGACAAACGGATCATTTATGGGGAATATATCTGAAGCTGACGGATATACAGGGCTGGATAATATAGAATCATTTGTTAACTGTACAGACGGAGTTGAATATTATAATTCAAGCCCGAGCACACATATACTGCCTAACTATCTTCCAACAAGGCCAGTTGTTGACCTTATTCCAGACAATGCAACAACAACTAACAATCTTATATGCAATATCACTAATACAAGCACAGATATTGACGGAGATGATATCAATTATACTTATGAGTGGTATAGGGATGGAATCCTAAACAGGACAGTCTATTATACTAATGACACATATAATGTACTTTCAGCAGACAACACTACAAAGCATGAGAACTGGAACTGTACTGTAATCCCTTACGACAATTATGAGAATGGAACTTCTGACAGTGATGATATAACTATAGCCAATACTCCTCCTGCCCAGCCTACAGTAAATATAATTCCTGGGCTGCCGATAACAACAGATGATCTCAATTGCAGTGTTACAGGAACTGATGCTGATAATGACAGCCTTAACTATACATATAGATGGTATAAGGATGGAGACTTCAATTACAGTGTTTATACAAACAAGACAAGCATCATACTTGGAAAGAGCAACACTACAAAAGGAGAAGAGTGGAACTGCAGTGTAATTGCTTATGACGGAGAAGAAAACGGGAGCATGAGCTCTGATTCTACAGTAATACAGAATGCCCCCCCTAGTGCTGCTTCTGGATTTAATCCAAGAAAGTTCCACAACCTTACCCAAAAGGTCAAGTGGACAGAAGGTATCGATCCTGACGGAGACAGCGTAAGTTCTTATCTTTGTGTTTCAACAAATTCAACATGGAGAGATGCAGATGTTTGTGATGTTGTAAATCTTGCGCTTACAGCAACTCCAGATTATACATTTAATCTGGGAGAACTGCAGCATATAGGAGAATCAAGGACATATTATGTAAGGATAATAGAGACAGACGGGCTGCTTAACAGTGTAGATTATGACACTAACTTCAACCTGACGAACTTAAGGCCAAATGCTACTGCTGTTGATGTTATGCCTAATATGCCTAACAGTCTGGATACATTAATATGCAACTATTCTTTTAATGACGGAGATGAGGATGGAGAGAATGTTAGTGGTGCAGAATTTAAATGGTATGTGCAAGATGAAGGAGCAGGGGCATTTGTTGAGCAGGCAGGACAGACAAATAAGACATTGGATACTGGGTTTGACAGGGATGATGTTGTCAAGTGCGCTGCTTTGGTTGAAGATGAATACGGGCTTAATGATTCAGCATACAGGAATGGATCAACAGAGCTGATATTGAACGCTCCTCCAAATATTGCAATAGATCTGGTTCCAGACAATGCATCCTCTTCAGATAATCTTATATGCAATGTCACTTCATCATATGATGTTGACGGAGATAACCTGAACTATACTTATGAGTGGTATAAAGATGATATATTTAACAGGAGCATATATACAAACCAGACCTTTGATATTATCGGAGCCGGGAATACAAGTGATTATGAGAAATGGCTCTGCAATGTGACTCCTTATGATGGTATTGTAAATGGAACTGCTATAAGTGATTATGTTGTTGTTGGAAATGCCCCTCCTAGTTTTGTATCTGCTGTGGATGATGCTGATATAATAAAGGGTGGAGATAATGTAACTGTATCTACAGAATCATCTGATGAAAATGGAGATATGATCTGGCTTTATGTATGCAATTCAACAAGCGTATCAAGTGCAGGATGCAATGACAAGCAGTACTGCAGCAATCTGACTTCTTTAGCAAATGCTTCATGCAGTTTTGCTTCTGAGATAGACAATAATCTGCACAAATGGTATGCATATCTTTATGATAACAGGACAGTGCAAGCAGTGAATGATTTTGAAGGCAACTATACTACTGATTCAGATGCTCCTATAACAGATGATGACAGTGTGAGTGATACGACATGGTATAGCAGTTATGTGAATATCTCCCTGAATGCAACTGATAATATTGCAGGAGTTAACAGGACATATTATTGTGTCTATGATGCAGGGGAGGCAGCATGCACTCCAAATATCTTAAGCTATAATAATCCAAGATCTGTAGAGATAAACTGTTCAGGAGAAGAGAGCTGCCAGCAGATCATAAGATATTATTCAGCAGATAATGTTGAAAATGTTGAGGGTGTGAAAGAGAGCTTTAAGGTAAACATCGCTGTAGGTAGCACTGTAAACAATACAAATGCTACAAACAGCACTATCATCAATAGCACCATCATCAATTCTACTATAATCAACTCAACGATCATAAATTCAACAGTTATCAATTCAACGATACTTAACAGCACAAAAGTAAACTGTACTATAATCGACAGTATCATAGAGAATTCAGTCAATTATAATTGTGAGTTGCGAGATGTAGGAGAATATGGTTCCAGGATAAATGACAGTGATTTCAACCAGAGCTTTGTGAATGAGTCAACTATATGGAATCTTTCTGGATTTGGAGATATAAGATATGATAATGTATATGGCGGCAATCTTAGCTATAATAATTATACCTATGCTGTAAATTCAACCCTTCCTAGCCCTTGGAGCCTGCAGAACATATATGCCCAGTGCGGCGACGGAGTGTGTGCTGGAGAAAATGTTTGCGGACCTGACAACAATTACCCTAACTGCAACTATGACTGCGGACCATGTCCTGGAACTGCAACAGCACCATCTGGAGGCGGAGGCGGAGCATCCAGGAGATCTATATGTGTTGAGCAATGGCAATGCAGACCATGGGGTATATGCTATCCTAATGGTACTCAATATAGGGAATGCTGGGACATGAACAGATGCGATGATCTCTATAATCAAAGGATAGTTACAAGAATCAACAAGACACAAAAGCCAGCAACGTACAGGGCTTGCAGTTATGTAAAAGAATGTTATCCTGAGAACAACTTATTTGGTCCTTTAACATTAAACAGGACATTCAAAACTTATGATGACTCATACCCTGGATCAGAACATCTCCCTGAAAACTATATCCTGTATATAGGCAATACTCTTTTTGGAAATGTGGTTTCCGATGAACCTATAAAAGACATAAGGAAGTATAACTATAACTTTGATGCAACTCCTGGAGAATATCTTCTTTATGTGGGCAACAATGATGATGCTTCTGTTATAATCGAGATAAATGGAAGAGGGGTGGTAAATCCCTATGATTTCAATCCATCTGTTCATGTAATCACAAGGAAGATCAATCTAAGCAGCCAAAACAAGATAGATATAGAGCTAAGAAGCAAACCTGGTTCAAGCATAGTGGTGTGGATAGGGGAATTATGTTCTTGCAGTGTAGATTCACAGTGCAATGGAGAATCATTTGAATGCGATAATGAGGGCATATGCGTAAGCAAACCTTCTTGCGAAGATGGAATAAAGAATCAGGATGAGACTGGCATCGACTGCGGAGGAAGTATGTGCGAAGCGTGTGTTGAGATGCCTGCAGCAATAATCCCAAGGATGACACCTTATGAGCATATCATGAATTTTGCTGTAGAAAATATTGTCTGGCCTATAAGTGATTTTGTAAGATATGCTTATATGCCTTTTGTTAGGGATACAATAACTGCAACAGGAAAAGCATTCTATGGAATCGCGAGTGGAACATATAGTGCTGTCATTTCTCTGTATGGCGAAGTTTCATCTTATCTTATTGAGAAATATATCCCTGCAAGCATGAGACTTCTGGAAACTATCTATGATTCTGCATCTTCTTTCATAGTTGAAGACTATATCCCTTTCAGCATGTCCGTATTAGGCGGACTCTGGAATGGTGTGAGAATATTGACCAATAGTCTTGGATCCTTAGTTACAGATATAATAATCCCTTTTGCATCATATATAGTGAAGGAGACATATGATTATGTGGCAAATGTGTACATTCCATGGAGCATGCAGATAATAGGCAATGTTTCATCCATTACAGGGGACGCATTGGATGCTTTGACTGATACAATATATAGATCTGCAAAAGATACTGCGAGATGGAGCTGGGAGACAGGCATTGATATGCTTAACTCTACCAAAGATGGACTGGTTAATGCAGGATCATTTGTCAAAGAAGAATATATCCCGTGGTCTTTAGACATTATAGGTGACAATCTTATCGGATTCTTGATGACTCTTATCCTTGTTGCAGCTGTAATTCTTGTAGTGTATGGATCAAGGAACTACGAGACTATAGAGATGTACAGAAGATATACTAATGTAAAGATAAAGAGAGGGCTTGAAGAAAGAAGGAAGAGGCTTGAGAAACAGAAGAAAGCAAGGGATGAAGCTGAGAAAAAGAAAATGCTTCGGGAGAAGAAAGAAAAAGAAAAAGAACAGAGGCTGGAAAGAGAGAAAAAGATCAAACAAGAAAAAGAGAAAGAAAAAGCCTATATATCATCTGAGCTTGAGAGAAGGTTTGAAAAAGAGAAAAAAAGGATAGAAGAGGAAAGAAAGAAGAAAGCAGAAGAAGAAGCAAAAGAAGAGAAAAAGAAATTTGATGAAAGACAAAGAAGACTAGAGCATAAGAAGAGATTACAGGAAGCAAAAGAAAAACACAGGAAAGAGATTGAAGAAGAAAAAGAGAAAGAAAAAGCCTATATCCAGCAAGAGCTTGAAAGAAGGTTCAGGGCTGAGAAGAAAAGGATTGCTGAAGAGAAAGTCAGGAAAGACATTAAAGAGAAAAAGCTGACAAAAAAACAGATAAAAGATATAGAAAAGCAAAGGCAAAAAAATATA
>WJJM01000004.1 GCA_014729675.1 Candidatus Woesearchaeota archaeon
GAAAATTGTGGATGCGCGCGCCGATTTTCGTTGCGCATCCTTTTATAATCAAAGATGGTAGAAAAACTTTACGGAGGAAAGCAAGAAGCAATTCATTTACACACTAAAGTGTGTAGTATCCTTGCTCACTAGAATGAAAATGCGATTACAGATGTTGAGACACTATTCAATTCTCTTAAGAACGAACAACCCCTTAACACAGGAGAATAAATATGGTAAAGAAACAAACGAAATCAACTCTTGGATATTTTCACAGCAGGAAAAACAGAAAAGAAGACGGGATCCAGCCCAAAAAGCTTCAGTCAAGGTTCCAGAAGCTTACAGAAAAACAAAAGATAATCGTCATGAGCCTGCTGATGGATATTCCCAGATGGAAGGCTGCACAGTTCCGGCTTATCCTGGAGATATGATATGAGCAGAATCCTTATTGTTGATGACCAGCAGGAAATCCGGGAAATGCTCCTGGAAATCCTCTCCTATATTGAAGAAATAGAAACAAAAGCAATATCAGATCCAATGCAGGCATTGCCTGCCATGAAACAAGAGAGCTTTGATCTTGTTATCACTGACTTAAACATGCCTCGGATGACAGGCATTGAGCTGAGCAAAGAGATAAGGAAAACAGACAAGAAAATGCCGATCTTCCTTTTCACAGGAGACACGACAAGCCAAACAAAAGAAATGGCTGAACAGGCTGGGATTGATGAGGTCATCCACAAGCCTGTCAAAATTGATCAGATGATATCTCTGATAAAGAGATATCTCATAGCCTGAATCCAGAATAAACAGAGGAGAGTGATTATGAAAACAAGAGTTAAAGAGCCTGTGCTGAGCTGGGGCTTTGATGATGCAGATGAATCAGAAGACTGGGAAATGCTCTGCGATGAATTGTCAGGGCTTATATCATTCAATGAAGATAAAACATGGTACGGAACAGTGTCAAACTTCGGATGGCGTAATCAGGATGGAGAAGCCAGATTTAATGCAGAAAACGGCCAGGAGTTATTGCGGCACATTTTGCCTGAAACCGACTGCTGTTTCAAGATCTACATCGAAGGAACAGAAGATGATACTGTTATCAATATTCAGAATTATCATCATGACAGTCCTGTAGGCAATGAATGGTACGAGGTTTTGCCTGCAAAGGCCTGCATTTACTGCGGGGATATTCTGAAAAAAGAAGAACAGCACAAAGATAAAGAAGGAAACATCCTTTGCGAGTATCATAAAGACGAAACAATGGCTGAAGCATAAGCCATACATTCTGAATCTCCCCCCCTACTTCCAGAAACAGCTTCATAAACCTCATAACGCAAACTATTTTTAAGGAGACAAGCATGAATACTCAGGCAAGAAGTGCGTTTATCAACAGCCTGTGGAATAACCGGAAGCTGGAAAAGGCAATCCATGTTTCTGTAAAAGCACGACTGGACAGGAAGCAGAACATCTTTGATGAGAAGATGTCAAAACATCCAGAAGCCCTGAATGAACAAAAGCATTATCAGGAAAACTGGAAGGAATACAGGAAAAGGCAGCAAATTATCAGAAACAAGATGCTCAGAAAAGTTGCATGCAGATGGAATGCGAAATTAAAGATAGCATAAGCAAGGTGATGGGTCATAATTTCATTTTATTGAAATATAGGAGATATATCCGCCTGCAAAAAAACCTGCTGCAATTATCATAAAGAAAAAGAATTCAAGGAGAGGAGATATGTTCCCAAGTCGTTTCCTAATTTCAGGATAACCGCTGGTAAAATAAATAACAGATTCTCTCAAAATAGGTCGAAAGGCAAGATAAAGAGCAAGCAAACCCATACAAAGGCTGGATATAAAATTGCCCATATTCTATCTTCTCTGAAGCATTTTTTTTACTTTTAATAATTCGTTTGATAACTTTTCATCTAGTCTATCTATCTTATCATATAAATCACAACTCGGTGCAGTTACCAGCAATTCAAGCCTAAACGGCTTTTTAGCTGGCTGATACCTTTCTTTCAGTCTAACGTAATATGTTTTGGGAGAAGCGCTTTGCATAAAACATTCGGTATAGCTATCATGATAGACACGAAGGTTTACTGTTTCATCGCTTGAAGTGATGAACATATCAGAAGGGTATTTATTGCACGCATATGATGACTTGAATGAAGCTAATTTATTATGAAAACTTTTCCGAGAAGTTACCTTACTTTTTTCTGTTCCTCTGGATATCTTATTATCAATTTCTTTTTCAAGCTCATCAAGGACCTTTAAGGGTGACATTACAGAAAATTCTGCGGCATTTGGACAATTCTGAATAAGATATCCTTCTTTATGAAACTCTACATCATACTCAAGGCGAAGTAAATTTAAATCAGCTGAATTTTCTCTGGGAAGCTTACAGGATAGCGACAATAAAGTAAATGGTCTCTCATTTTCACTATATAGTTTTGGCGTACTATCGATAACACGAGCCTTGACTGGGATTTGAGCGTATCGTTTCTCATCTTTATAGGTTAACTCAACAAGGTTATCTGCCTTTTTATTCGGGTTAAGAGAGGTACACTTATCTTCGACAAAAGAATCAGCTTTAAATCGCTTTGCTAACTTCTTGTATCTGGTACTCTCTTTACTATTACCTTCCGGAGCAATCCAGTGTATCCAATCCTTATTCACCAAACCTCTTTGAAGCAATAAGATATCAGTTGTTTTCGGAAACAGCCCTCTTGCTGTATCTTTTACTGGTTCAAACAATACAGATGCAATTACCTTGAATTTAAGAGGAACGTCTTCTTTCTTCTCTATTGCCTCAATGTATGTACGAGGATCAATTACTAATATCTCACTTAGATATTTAATCTCAGCCTGATTGCTTGTAAGAACAATGCTCATCAATCCTCCGTATCGCTTTTGATTTCATTTTAAATATATTATTAAGGAACCCATATAAGTATTTATCTATTTTCTACACTACTAAAGGACATAAAATTACGTAACCGTTCACGAGGTGATCCTCTATATTGCGGGGTGCCTCACAGAAATAATATGCAGAATTGCGGTTATTTGAGAGAAAACACCCCCACAATATTTTGCGACAGAACAAGGAGGCAACCCCAACACGTGGCCCCGTAAATGTTTACACTATTGCAACTATTGAAATTATGCACATTGCTTCATATTTTTCAAGCATTAACCATAACTTTTTTTCAGAAGGAGCAATTATGGATATATACTGCTCAAGATGCGGAGAGCCGTGGGATATTGACACAGTGCTGCGCGAATCCCCGGAAGAGTTTGAAAGGATGCAGTCATTGATAACAAGATGCCCTGCATGTCCTGAAGATCCAAAACAAATTTCAGAAAAAGCAAAGAAAAGAAGGGCTTTTCTTCATGTCCTCTCAGATGTGATGGGAGATGACATTGACGACTTTGCTTCTGAATGCGAGAACCTTGAGAACAGCGGTATCCTGGATGATTGATCAAAAAACAGTTAATTTTATAAATCTACAGGAGTAAATCATATTATGGATAAAGAAAAACAGGAATTAGAAAAGATTGTCGAGGAAAATAATAAGTCTCCTCCTCACGGGAAAAGATCAAATATAGGTTTAGAGATTTTGGGATATACTCTTGCTGGTTCTATCGGTATCGGTTGTATCATGCATTATATGTTTGAGATGCCTTCAGCCTATGCTCTCGATATAACATATAGATCAATTCCTTTAACGCTTTTTTTGGGTGCTGCTGGTGCGTCGTTGTATAGAGCTTATGATATTTAATTGGCATTTAAACTACTTGTCGCATTCTTCAATCTGATAAATACGGTTTATATTATAATAATAAAGCAATTGACAAATAAAAAACAAACATGTCATGGAACCAACATATATCCAGGCTGAGAATATTTGCTCATCATACAATTTTTCATAAAACGCATACCAGAATGAAATCCATGATATAAGCAACATGACTACCCAGGTTCCGCTTTTCCCAATAGTCTTTTTATATCTATGCTGCTTAACCTGTGAGTAAAAATGTTCATAAAAATTTGGGTGTGAGCATTTAAATGTAATCAAGTTTGCTTCCTTGGTTTTTACATAAAAATGCTTTAACATAGAAAAAGATAATAATAAAGCGCCCAGCAAAAATGGCAGAAATATTATAAAAGCATGCCAATACAATCGCCAACTAAAAACAATGTCATCATATTTCATTCCTAAAACAGACACAGCAATAAACATATGTAATATTGTTAGCGAGATTGCATTATATATTATTAAGATAAAAAATGAGAACTTATTTCCTCCGCCAACATTCGGGACAAGAATTTTATCGCCGTTTTCTCTTTTTACATATAAATCTGAAGGAAGCAGAAAGGGATTGTTCGCATTGTCTTCTATATCTAACATATTTTTTCTAAGAAAATGCAAAGCTCTCCAATATCTAATCTTGTGTTTTCTGGAGTCAGCAATCTCTCTAAGACCGTAAAAGAATAAAATACTTTTAAACAGAGTCAGCATAATACCAAGAAGACCATATACAAGCATGCTTCCTCTTAAAGCACTATTTAAAACTATATCCTTACTTTTATAACCCAGTAAATATATTCCAGCCGCAACATAAGCAAAATAGGATGTTGTAAAGGTCAGATAAATTGTCATATATCTGAGTGTCCAATTATTTATATCCTGAATTTGCTGAGTTATAAAGTCATATTCTTTCAGAAAGATCTCTTTGGGAAGGTTGCTTCTTTTTGTGTCCATTCGTATTTATCCTTTAAATACATTCAAATTCTATTGCGCATATTATACGACAACAAAAAAACATATCAATATTTTTATGAGATAAGATATTGTGTAGCTAATCTTCAAATATCTTTCAGGAAAGAATCTTTTTACAAACACGAACATTATTCCCAGGAAAGGAGGTGATGATCTATCAATTCAACGCCAGAAGCAAAAGAGAGTGCCCAGATTCTTACAGATCTTGAACAGTTTTACGGTACTGTAAATTATTACAGGCACTTTACAGGAATCCGTTACACAGACGGAATCCAGTTTCTTGCTAAGAAATGCGGTGCATACTGGCTGATCGATGTTATTGCCAGCTATCAGCTGAAAGCAAAGAAATATCCATTCCAGATATGGCGAATACGTGTAAATTCTGAAAAATCTGCTGTAGTGGACATGCGCGAGGATTCAAACATGAATCCTGCTATTGTTCAGGAAATAGAATTTACTGATTTTCCATTATCTGAATATGAAGTATTGTGCATTGATAGAGTAATATTGTTGAAAAATGAATACTGATTGGAGGTGATGAAAAAAACAGAAATATCACGTATAAAGAATTGATAATGCGTCTTAAGAATCTTGACAAGAAACAGCTGGGTTGCACTGCTACAGTGAAAATAGATGATGAATATTATCCTGTAAAGCAGTTCAATATCAGCAAGGAAACAGATGTTCTGGACAAGAAGCATCCTTTTCTTGAACTTCAATAACTTTTTTCCCAGGAGAATCATCCATGACAGCAAGAAAGAAATCTGCGAAAAAGAAAAGCAGAAAAACGAATGCCAGAAACAAGAAAGCTTCAACAAAGAAAACTGCTTCAAAGAACAAGACAAGCAGAAAGAACAATTCAAAGACAAGAACAACCCAGGCAGATCAGGAATCTGCTTCAGAAGAGATCTCAGGATTCCATATCCTCCCTCTCTCGAAAATTACCAGGAATCCTAACCAGCCGAGAAGAGAGCTGGACAAGAGCAAAGATGAGGACGGCAAGACTCCGCTGCAGGAATTGGCCCAGAGTATCAAAGAACAGGGCCTGCTTGAGCCTCTTATCGTAACTCCGAGAGGCAAGAAGTACATGATTGCAGCCGGCGAGAGACGCTGGAGAGCCTGCAAGTCACTCAAGCTGAAAGAGGTTCCCTGCATCATAAAGCCTGAGCTTTCAGACAAA
>WJJM01000069.1 GCA_014729675.1 Candidatus Woesearchaeota archaeon
AGGCAAGGCATTAAGTTGACCAAAGGGGTGGGAAACTGTGGATTTCAACGGGAAACTGAGTTAAGTATGCAGATCAAGTGATTGGAATACAAAAATCACAGATTTTTGAGTGTAGTCTTAAGACTACATTCGGAGATACTGAATCAGATAAAAAGATTTATAAAGCAATTTTCATACTTGTTCTTAAAATGCTGGATAAGAAAGATTTCAATGAGATGAAGAAAGAATTTGACGAATATGATGATGTAAGAGAGAAGGTCATAAAGAAAAGCAGAGATATACTGAAATTGTCTAAACAGATAATATATTCGGTCCATAGGGACGAGATAGATGAATGTGAGAAGCTTATCAATACTATAAGGAAAGAGAAGAAACAGGTTGAAAAGCTTATAGATGGGAATTCAAAGCTGGAAAATCAGGGAGCTTATAGGGTTGCTATCGGAGAATATGTAGAGGCTCTGCTTTATTATCATTTTATCAAGGATGGGAGAATTGTTAAACATGATGACCTTGATGTGAATACTGAACATTATCTTTTTGGGCTTATAGATCTGACCGGGGAACTTGGGCGTAAGGCTGTTCAGTTGGCTGGGAAGGACAGTTTTGACGAGGTTGTCAAGATAAAAGAATCAGTTTCAGAGATATATGGAGAACTGTTGAAGTTTGATTTTCGTGATTCAGACATGAGGCGGAAGTTTGATAGTGTGAAATATGACCTTAAGAAACTGGAAGATCTTGTTTTGGATCTGAAGCTGAAGGGGAAAATATAGGTGATAATATGAAAAAAGCTTTACTAATAGTTGCGCAGAACGGTTATCAGCCCGTGGAGTATGTTGATACAAAAGACGAGCTGGAGAAAGCTGGAGTTTCTGTTACAGTTGCGAGTTTTGAAAAAGCAGAGGCTATAGCTTCTGATGGAAGCAAGATAATGGTTGACATGGGATTTAATGATGTTGATGTTTCTGATTATAGTGCTGTTGTTCTTATCGGAGGCCCTGGATCTGAGGTTGAGCTCAGGGGCAATGAAAAAGTTAAGGAGATAGTCCAATCTGCTGACAATGCACATAAGGTGATCGCTGCTATCTGCTATTCCCCTGTTATATTAGCCGAAGCAAGGCTTTTGAAAGACAGAAAGGCCGCTGTGTGGAATTTAGACGGAAAGCAGAAAGAAATTCTTGCTGCTGAAGGAGCAACATATTCTGAAGAAGACGTTGTTATAGATACAAGGATAATAACTGCAAATGGTCCTGCTGCTACAAGGGATTTTGGGAAAGCTATAGTTAAGGTATTAGAAGAGCAGGGTTGAGAAAAAGATTTAGTTTATTTTTTAATTATAGTCCTTATTTTATCTTGGGTTTACCTATTACAGGCAAACTACTTTAAGAGGGCCGGCTTAAAAAACAGATGTTACTTCTTGTAGTTCTTTAAGAAATCTTTTTTGAACTTCTGGAATCTGTTTTCTTTGATTGATGTTCTTATGTCTTTCATGAAGCTGTTCATGAAGTAGATGTTATGATAAGAAAGGTATTTTAATGCGTTTGGTTCTTTTGCTTTCATCAGATGCCTTAGATAAGCCCTTGAAAAGTTCTGGCAGACATAGCAATCGCAGTTTTTATCTAAGGGTTTAAGGTCATTCTTGTACTTGCTGTTTTTTATAACCAGTTTTCCTTTTGATGTGAATAAAGTGTTATGTCTTGCATTTTGAGTTGGAAATGTGGAGTCAAAGCAGTCTGCTCCTGCATCTATTGCATTGATTATCTGTTCAGGGCAGCCGACCCCCATCAGATATCTTGTCTTGTTTTCCGGGAAATGCTTGACTTGAGAATTTATCATCTTGTATGTCTGTTTTGAGGGTTCTCCTATAGCTAACCCTCCAAAAGCAACTCCGTCAAAATCTAAAGAAGATATGAACTTGGCTGAAGCTTCCCTTAGATCAGGATATAAGCCTCCCTGGGCTATACCAAATAACAGCTGTTTTTTGTTCTTATGATATTTTATGCATTCTTCTGCCCATTTATGAGTCCTTTCAACTGCTTTTATAGTTGCAGCTTTTGATTCATCATGAAGAGGCATATCGTCTATTACCATGGCAACATCTGAATCCAATGTGTTCTGGATATTCATAAGTTTTTTTGGAGTCAATAGATGTTTTTTTCCATCAAAAGGAGATCTGAAAAGAACTCCTTTGTCTGTTGACTTTATGAAGAAAGATTCCCTTATCTTCTGGAATCCTCCTGAGTCTGTGAATATGGCTGTGTTTAGTTTTGAGAATTTATGAATGCCTTTTGCTTTTTTTATCAAGCGTATTCCTGGCTTTAATGAAAGTATGAATGCGTTTGAGATAACACATTGTATGCCTATCTTGTTCAGTTCAAAGTTATCTATATACTTGACAGCTGTTTTTGTAGCGACTGGCATGAAGAAAGGTGTTTCTATGTTTCTTGTTTTTGTCTTTAATATTCCTGTTCTTGCCTGGTTGTCTGTGTTGATCAGTTTTAGCATTTTTTACTTTTTTAAATCAAAAATCCTATTTATAGCACTCGCTGTGCTCATGCAATTATACATCTCTTTCTTTCAAAAATCGAAGTAAAATTTAATTATTATAGTAAATTTTATAAATATAGTGGAAATCGGTTCTTCTTATGCTAAGGACACATACATGCGGGGAACTAAATAAAGGAGATATAGGCAAAGAAGTAGAGTTATGCGGATGGAACCAGTCAAGAAGAGACCATGGGGGACTTATATTTATAGATATAAGAGACAGATATGGGTTAACACAGATAGTATTTAATCCTGAAATGAAAGAAGCCTTTGCAGCTGCTGATAAATCAAGGAGAGAGGATGTTCTTAAGATAAAAGGAAATGTCGTAGCAAGAAAGGAAGGCATGGAAAATCCTAAATTGGCTACTGGAGAGATAGAGGTTGAAGTATCTTCTATAGATGTCTTGAATGATGCTGAGACTCCACCGATAGAGGTCGAAGACAGAGTAGAAGTCAGTGAAGAGATGAGGCTGAAATACAGATATCTTGACCTTAGAAGGCCTGTTATGAACAATAGGCTATTTTTGAGGCATAAGGCTGCACAGGCTGCAAGGGAATTTTTGAATAAAGATGGTTTTATGGAAATAGAGACCCCTCTGTTGATAAGAGCTACGCCTGAGGGGGCAAGGGACTATATAGTTCCATCAAGAGTAAATACAGGAGATTTTTATTCTCTTCCACAAAGCCCTCAGTTGTATAAGCAGATACTAATGGTATCAGGCATGGACAAGTATTATCAGTTGGCAAGATGCCTTAGAGATGAAGATCTTAGACAGGATAGGCAGCCGGAATTCACACAAATAGATCTAGAGATGAGTTTTGTCGAGCAGGAAGATATCCTTAAATTAAGTGAAGGCCTGATAAGGCATATATGGAAGAAGGTTCTTGATATCGATATAGAAAAAAATATTCCAAGAATCACTTATAAAGAAGCTATGGATAAGTACGGTAGTGACAAGCCAGATCTGAGATTCGGGCTTGAGCTTATAGATGTTACAGATATTGTGAAAGAATCTGATTTTGGCGTGTTCAAGCAGGCTGAAAAAGTTAAATGTATAAATCCTGTCAAGGAATTTTCAAGAAAGGATTTTGATGCATATGTAGACTTCTGCCAGAAGAACGGTGCAAAAGGCATGGCCTGGATGAAGGTTACAGAGAAAGGCCTTGAATCGAATATCGTGAAGTTTTTCAATGAAGATATACAGAAGAAACTTCTGGAGAAAACAAAAGCAAAGAAAGGCTCAGCATTGATGTTTATAGCTGATAAAGAGAAAAAAACGAATGAGATACTTGGAGGATTGAGAGTCAAAATAGGGCATGATCTTGAACTCATAGACCACAATGAATTTAAGTTCTGCTGGGTCACTGATTTTCCTTTGTTTGAAAGGGATGAAGATTCAGGAAAATGGGCTCCTATGCATCATATATTCTCTATGCCTAAGAAAGATCTGATGAAATTCATGGAAACAGACCCTTCTAAAGTTACAGGTGACCTTTATGATCTTGTACTTAACGGTGTTGAGTTAGGAGGGGGAAGCATAAGGATACACAAGAAAGACATCCAGGAAAAGGTCCTGAATGTGATAGGTATGGACTATAAGCAGGCTGAAGAAAGATTTGGTTTTCTTCTTGAAAGTTTTAAGTATGGAGCTCCCCCTCATGGAGGCATAGCTTTTGGGTTTGACAGGCTTTGCGCTCTGCTGAATGGTATAAATGATATAAGGGAGGTAATGGCTTTTCCTAAGAACAAGGCAGCTGAATGTCCTATGGATGGAAGCCCTTCAGAAGTTCCTGCAGAGCAGCTGAAAGAGCTCCACCTAAAAGTTGAGAAAGCCAAAAAATAAGATGGAATGTGAAGAATGCCACAGTGTGATGGAAAAGAGAGGAATCATGGAAAGCGGGAATTCTGTATATGATAAATTCGTTTGCAAGAACTGCGGATGGGAAAAGACTGTCTGCAGAGGATTGAAATAATCCCCTTATGAAAATAAATCTTGTAACCGGAAACAAGAATAAAGTTGGAGAATATAAAAGATTATTTTCTGAAGAAGGCATCGAAGTTGAGCATCTGGAGATAGATTATCCTGAATTGAGGCATGATTCTTTTGAAGAGATAACAAAAGAAGCTGCAGAAAGGGTATCTGATGAGACTGGAAAGGTGGTAGTTCTTGAAGACGGAGGATTTTTTGTCGAATCCTTGGATGGATTCCCCGGAGTAAGTTCTGCTTATTTTTTCAAAAGGCTTGGAAGCCAGGGGATACTGAAGCTGATGCAAGACATTGACGAAAGGAGATGTTATTATAAGGTTGCTGTAGCTTACTGCGAGCCTGGAGAAAAAGCTGAAATCTTTGTGGGAGAGGAAAAAGGCAGGGTTGCTGGATCTGAAAAAGGGGAGAATGGCTGGGGATATGACAATATATTTATCCCTGAAGGCAGTGAACAGACATATGGAGAGATAAAGAAAGAAGAGGATATATGCCTTTTCAGGCAGATAGCTGTGAAAAAGCTTATGGAGTTTCTGACAAGGCACAGATCTGACTAATCTGATACAATAAAACATATAAGTAAGCTGTTTCTTTGAGGTTTTAGAAAAAAGGTGTTTATGGTATGGAGATAAGTGTTATAGCTTCTGGAAGCAACGGCAACTGTTGTTTGGTTGAGGAAAAAGATATTAGCCTGCTGATAGATGCAGGAAAGTCTGGAAGAGAGATAGAACAAAGGATGCAAAGGCTTGGAAAATCTGCTGAAGATATAGACGGGATCTTGATTACGCATTCACATTCTGACCATATTTCAGGGGCAGGAGTTTTAGCGAGAAGATATGGTGTTCCTATCTATGCATCTAAAGAGATATATTCTGAATCAAGATTTAAGTTAGGAGATGTTGAAGCAAGGGAGTTTGATGTTAAAAGAAATTTTAAAATCAAGGGTTTGGATGTAAAGCCAATAGCTACATCCCATAATGTCTCCAGCTGCGGATATGTTATCGGGAATTTTGGACTTTTTACTGATACAGGAAAAGTTACAAAACAGGTTGAAGATACACTGCCTAAACTAAAAGGAGTCTTGCTTGAATCCAATCATGATATCGACATGGTACTCAATGGGCCTTATCCTGTTTTTCTTAAACAGTGGATCCTTTCTGATAAAGGTCATCTGAGCAATCTCCATGCAAGCTCTCTGCTGCAGGCCAAAGGCAAAAACCTTAATTTTGCATTATTAGGGCATCTTTCAGGGAATAACAATACTCCTGAAGTTGTAAAAGAAGCTTTTGAGACACTGGTCAAAAGAAAGATGGATTTTTCTGTCTGTTCAAGAGATAATGAATCCGGAAAGTGGGAAATTTAATCAACTTTTTAAATATATCTTTATTAGCTTTTTTATGGAAGTAGGAGAACTGCCTTTGGATTTTATGCATAAAGAACACAGTGAGCCAAGACAGTGGATTCTTGATTCTCTTGAAGACAGGTGCATAACAGACTATATCTTTAATAAATATATCTCTCCTGAAGACATAGCAGATGCTTTTGACGGAGCTTTTACCGGTTATCACATCTATGAGCATCTGGATAAAGGAGGAAAAAGAGAGTTTTGGTTAGTTAAAGTTCTGGGATGGTATGAAAACTTCCATAACTGCTTTGAAAGTCCATTTTATGAAGGACTTAGGGCAACTTTGGATTCATATGGTGTAGATGGATTTTATGAAAAAGCTGTTGATTTTATAATTGATAATAAAGGAAAGCTTTGAAAAGATTTTTAAACCAATAAAAAAATATTGATGTATCATTCCCCATAAACATTTTTTGATTGCATCAGTTTTAATATTTGCGGTTGGACTTTTTCTGCAGCTTAATCTTCTTGTGATTGCAAGATGGATCTTTGTAGGAGGGATGGTCTCTGTATTGATAGACATAGACATGGCTATATTTACAAATATAACTAAGAATAAAAAGATAAAAAATTCTCAAATCCTAAACTGCTTTTTAACAGATATGATGATCTTATGCACTTATTAGTAAAATCAGGTGCTGTGAAGACTGCTTTAGTATCGCATCTTATCTTATCTGTGTTATTTTTGTCAATTTTTTGTCTCTTTATTAGTTCTTATTTTATCCCTGTGGTTATCGGAGTTTTATCACATATGACTGGGGTGGATGAGTATTAAGAAAATTCTTTTTTTAGGATAGTGTAAGGTAGTTTTTCATCTGCTCTTTTGTTATATAATCTTAATATCTCTTTTATCTGTTTTGGTTTATAATATATCTTATCATCTTTTATCCTGAATGTGCTGATGTTAGCTTTTTCTCTTGCTTCTGTAAGTCTGCATAATGACGCAAGGTAGCTTGTTCATTGTAAAATTTTACTACATCATTTAGGGCCATATAATCCATAATCATAGATGATGATTTGCTGTTTTTAAAGGTTAGCACAAAAGAAAAATTATATAAATGAACAGATTTTTATCGAGGATATGAATATAGATACAAGTCTTATAGAAAATGTAGCTTCTTTAGCCAGGCTTGAGCTGAAGGATCCAGAGAAGAAGAAGTTTGTCGAAGATTTTAAGGAGATACTGAAAGCTTTTTCTGAGCTGGACAATGCAGATGTAAAAGATGTTAAGATGAGTGTGCAGCCTATAGAGATGCAGGATTCTATGAGAGAGGATCTTAAAGAAGAAAGCCTTAGCCAGAAAGAGGCTTTGAAGAATGCTAAGCATAAGAAAGATGGATATTTTAAGGGACCGAGAGCAGTATAAAACAATGAATGGAAACAATAAGACTCAGAGGATACCCGGACTGCCAAATGATATAAATTATACTGGCAAATATTACGAAAGCAAGCCCAGGCCTTCTGACAAAGGACCAGGCTCTACTGGCATGACCTCTATGTTTGAGAGCATGATGGAAGAACTTGGTGAAGACGAAGAAACGGGTGAGACAGGCAGAGGAGGTCCTGCAGAAGATAATAGCAGACTCATAAATCTTATTAAAGAAAGCAGAAGACATAATAAAGATAGCATCAAAGAGGAAAGAAACAAAAGTGCAGCCATAATAAATTTTAAAGATTTTTACAATAGGTTAAGGGGATATTTTAGATGAACACTATCGAATTTATACAAAAGATAAGGAATGGAGAGATCGATCCTGCAGAGAATATAGCAAGAGTTATGGAAGAGATATCTAAGCTAAACAAAGAATATAATCATTTTAATATGATTGCAGACGATGCTGAAAAGCAGGCAAAGAATATTAACCTTAAAGGCAGGCTGGCTGGATTGCCTGTTTCTGTAAAGGATTGCATCTGTGTAAAAGGAATGGAATCAAGAAGCGGAAGCAAGATACTTTCTGGATATAAGCCTGTTTTTGATGCTACTGCTGTGAGGAAAGTAAGAGAAG
The DNA here is from genome assembly GCA_014729675.1 of Candidatus Woesearchaeota archaeon. GTDB lineage: Archaea > Nanobdellota > Nanobdellia > Woesearchaeales > WJKL01 > WJJM01. The sequence continues at coordinate 7,941 of WJJM01000069.1, forward strand.
AAGGCGGAATAATCATAGGCAAGACATCACAGGACGAGTTTGGATTTGGCAGCTTCAGCTCAAATATGGGTGAGGGATTTGAGACTCCTCTGAATCCTGTAGATAAGAAAAGAGCATGCGGAGGAAGTTCAGGAGGTTCTGGAGGCATTACTGCTAAAATTTCATTTCCACATATAAGTCTAGGAGAATCAACAGGAGGAAGCATAGCCAGTCCTGCTTCTTTTTGCGGAGTAACAGGATTATGCCCTACATACGGGAGAGTTTCAAGATATGGCCTGATAGATTATGGGAATAGTTTGGATAAGATTGGACCTATGGCAAAGAGTGTTTCAGGTGCAGCATTGATGCTTGAGATTATAGCAGGACATGATAAGAATGAATCTACAAGTTTGGATAAGCCTGTCGATGCCTATACAGATTATCTGCAGAAAGATATCAAAGGCATGAGGATCGGAGTCATCAGAGAGGCATTTGGTGAAGGGATTGATGATGAAGTCAGTGAAAAAGTAAAAGATGCTATCAGCAGGCTGGAAGACATGGGAGCAAAGACAGAGGAAGTTTCTTTGCCTTTAACTATGAAATACGGAATTCCTGCTTATTATCTGATATCTACTTCAGAAGCTTCAACCAATCTTGCTAAATTTTGCGGGATGAGGTATGGAAAGACAGAGGAACTAGAAGATGGATTCAATAAATATTTTTCAAAAGTAAGAAGCAGCAATCTTGGAGAGGAAGCAAAAAGAAGGATAATGCTTGGGACATTTGCAAGGATGGCAGGCTATAGGGATGCTTATTATATCAAGGCACTAAAAGTCAGGAGCATGATAATCAAAGAGTATAAGAAAGTTTTCAAGAAATTTGACCTGCTTGCAAGCCCTACGATGCCGTCAATAGCTCCTAAATTTTCTGATATTGAAAAATTAAGCCCATTACAGCAGTATATGATGGATGTCCTGACTGTTGGGCCAAATATAGCTGGGCTGCCTCATCTTAGTGTGAATGCAGGAGAGTTAAAAGGAATGCCTGTGGGTATGATGATGGTCGGGGATCATCTTGAAGAGAAGAAACTTGTTCAGGCAGGAGGCAAGTTGGAATGAATTATGAAAAATATCTTCTATTGAACGGAAAGAAGATAGTCATGTTTTTAGGAGCATTTATACTTGCTGTATTGATACATAACTTTTTTTATGCTATCACAGGAATTGAGGAAGCTGTCTTCTTTTTGCTGGCTGTTGTTGTTATTCCGTTGTATCTCATAATTTCGATATTATATACTATATTTCATCATGTCAAAAGGAGGAAGAGATGACTGGGAAAAAATTTACATCAGATGTTGTTATAGGGCTGGAGATACATGCTGAATTAGATACTGATACAAAGCTTTTTTGCGGCTGCAGCAGAAAGGCTGAGGAAGATGAAGAGCCCAACACAAGGACATGTGAAGTTTGTTTAGGGCATCCGGGATCAAAGCCTGTTGTAAACAAGAAATCTGTTGAGTTTGCCCTGAAGCTATGCTTGGCTTTGGGCTGCAGGATAAATCTTGAACTTATATTCTCAAGAAAATCATATTTCTATCCTGATATGGCAAAGAACTATCAGATAAGCCAGTATGAGATCCCTTTGGGAGAAAAAGGAGAACTGGCTATATCAACAGGAAAGCCTATAGGGATAACAAGAGTACATATGGAAGAGGACCCTGCTGCGCTTATCCATCCTGCAGGGATGAGGGAAAGCAGCTATGTTCTTGTTGACTACAACAGAAGCGGGGACCCCTTGGTTGAGATCGTTACTGAACCTGATCTTGCAAGTGCTGAAGAAGCAAGAGACTTTATGAAACAGCTGATCTCTGTTCTTGAATATCTTGAGATATTTGATATTGATACAGGGATAATCAAGGCTGATGCAAATATATCTATCAAAGATACAAGATATACAAGGGTAGAGATCAAGAATATCACAGGGTTCAAAGAGATCGAGAGGGCATTGAAGTATGAGATCGCAAGACAGAAGGAGTTCAAAGACGAGATAGTGCAGGAAACAAGAGCATGGGATTCAGAGAAAGCGATGACATTTTCTTTAAGGAAGAAAGAGGTTGAAGAAGAATATGGATATATCATAGATCCTGATCTGACTATCACAGAAATTACTAAAGACTGGATAGAGAGCCTTAAGAAAGATATGCCTGAGCTGGCCCAGCAAAAAACAGAGAAATTTTCTAAAGAATACAAGCTGGATGTTCAGGATGCGCAGATACTTGCTGCTGACAGGCTCCTGGCTGAGCTGTTTGAGAAGGTAGCTGAAGAAGTTGATCCTGTTCTGGCAGCAAGATGGTTAAGGCGGGAACTGATGAGGGTGCTGCATTATAACAATCAAGAAGTCAGGGATCTGGTTGCAGATGAGAAGCACATTATAGAATTGCTGAAGATGGTAGAAGAGAATGAGATCACCGATGCCACTGCAAAAGAGATCTTAGAGAAGCTTGTAGAAAATCCTTTTTCTCCAAAGCAGTATGTTGCAAAGACAGGAGCCAGGAAGATAGCGGATACAAAACAGCTAGAGAGGTTCTGCGAAGAGGCTATCTCTGAAAATCCAAAGGCTGTCGAGGATTTTAAGGCCGGGGAAGAAAAGGCGATACAGTTTATAGTTGGACAGGTTATGAGGAAAAGCAAAGGCCAGGCTGATCCAAAAAAAGTAAATGAGATAATAAAAGAAAAGATCAGATGATCAGGCTGTTTTTTTAAGTTGAGATTGATTGATATTTTCTAATTCCAAAGCTCTTTTTTCAAGGACCAATATATACTTATTCAATGGTTCTATAGATGAGGTTTCGTCAAGATCCTGGATAAGCTTGTTTTTTATATAATAAGAGATATCTATCATATGAGATGGAATGTTCTTTTCTTCAACCATTACTCCCTGGATGCGCATTATCTTCTTGTATAATCTTAGATATAACTGCAGCTTTGCGATAAGAAATTTAAGTTCCTTGTCAAGGCTTTTTTTTATCTTTATCAGCTTATTTATTTCAGGGCGCTCAAGACTTTCCATGGTGGAAGATATCTTCCTAAGAAATTCTTTGTTTTCAGTTAATATCCTTTTAATTTCTTCTACATTTAACACTATCTCTTCTTTTAAGGTCATAGGTATATCAAGCCAGAATAACTATTTAAATCTTTTCAATATCTTATAGAAAAAGTTGTGAATTCTCCTGTAGCTTCCTGAGTCTCTGAATCAACATCTGAAACCTCTGCTGAAGAAGGGCCTTTGAGGCACCAGGATTTAAATTCATCTAGTCTTGATTTTTCTCCTTCTGCTACTGTCTCTACTGTACCGTCTGGATCATTTCTTACCCAGCCTGTAAGGCCAAGAGAGATAGCTTTCTTTTTGGCATTTGCCCTGAAGAAAACTCCCTGAACATTTCCTTTGATAATCAGATGGATCCTTTTTTTCATCATGCAGCTTTATTATTTTTTTCTTTTTTTGAGGTTTTGATCCTGTTCAGGACAACAGTCAGCGCATCTGCAAGATTTTTTAAGCTGTCTAATAGATTTAATCTTATCGTGGAAATATCTCCATATTTCATTCTTGCTTTTCCAGGATCAGAGATTACACTATCTGATATCGCAAACATATTTATGGTATGGACTGAAGCTTCCCTTAGAAGGTGTATATTTCTCCATTTGATTGAGCGGTAAAATGCTTTTTTAAGCCCGCTACAAAAATTCTTTATATGGCCTATTTCTGCAGGAGTTTTTTCCAGAAGGTCTTTTAGATTATCGATATATCTTATCAATATGCTGATATCTATTGCCCTTATCTTTTTTTCTTCTATATGTTTATTTATCTCTATGATTGTAGATCTTATGTGCCTTATCTCCAGTCCTTTTTTCAAAGTCTCAAACATAATTGCCTCTTTTTAGTTAATCTATAATTTAAGTATATAAATATCTTTCTTTTTAGAATCAGAATTCAATTATCCTGTCAAGTTCCTGCTTTATTCTGGTCTCGTAGGATTTGTTTGTCTCGCCTTCCTGTTTTTCAAAGGAAAGGGCGTGCATTAGCTGTTTTGTCTTTGCCTCTTCTGTTTCAGGACCCCAGTCAGAAACTTTTATCTCCTGAAGATGTTCTTTTATTAGCTTGTTTTCTGTATCTTCTGAAGAAGCAGTGCTTATGTTAATCTCTTCAAACTCTTTTGTCTTTAACCCTGCTGTGTTCTTCATCACAAAATAAGCTGATTTATTGTATAGGATATCAAATATCTCTTTAAAGTCTATATCTGATGGCTTTCCTGATTCAAGGATGCCTTCCAGACGGATGGTAACTACTGTATTGTTGAATTCTATGTTTTCTATGCTTTGTTTTATCTCTGCTTCTATCTCGGTAGGTGTCTTTTTATCCCCATCTATCTTTATCTTGTGGATATTGAATATCTGGATAGGGTGATGGGTTATTGATGTCCTGTATCCTTCATCAGTCTGCTCTACTTCTGCAATATAAAAACCACCTCTTTCAAGGTCTTCAATTTCCTTAAAGTTATTTGGGAACAATGGGCCAGGATAAGCTATCAGTCCGAAATTTTCCTCTTCTCTACTGAAGACAAAATGAGGATGACCGCCCGCATAATAGTTGAATTTTTTGGGAAGCAAAGAAAGAGGATGGGAATCCATCTTTTCCATAGAAGAGGGTTTGAATTCTGTCAGGGCAGAGTGGAAAAGAAATATCTTGTAGCCTGGCTCTTTTTCCAGCTCTTCTCTTGAAAGGGCTTCATAATATTCTTTTTCAAGGCTGCCTTTTTTTCCTACCATGCCTGTAAGTTTTGTTCCTGTCTTCTTGTCTATAGTAAACTTAAGCTTTAGATTATTTTCATCCTGCTCTGCTTTTGCAACATTTATGACAAGGCCAGCTTTTGCAAGAACATCTATCATTGTTTTTCCTGATGCTGAAAAATCATGGGAGCCAGGGATTATATATACAGGGATGTTATTGTCCTTAAGATGCCTTAGCTTTTGTACAGCTGATTTAAGTCTATCAACTGGCGGAAGGGCTGTATTAAAAAGGTCTCCTGCAATGATCATAAAATTTACATTTTCAGATATGCTCTTGTCTACTGCCTTTTCAAATGCCTTTACAGAAGCATCAGTAAGTTTTGGATCTCTCCAGCCACCTATATGGCAATCAGCTATGTGTGCAAATTTCATGGGTTCAAAGAAGATGCATTAGTTTTTAAATCTATTTGCTTTTGCTTTATATATAGAATTTATCTTTGTTTGTAATCGTTATGCCCTCGGATTCATATTTCTCTATCTTTTCCTGTATGGTATGAATAGCTTTTTTTGCATCTTTTTCAGATATATCCAAAGTTGTTCCAGTCAATTCAGCCAACTTTTTAAGATATTGCGGATTAGAAATTTCTGGGTTTGAGCCAACCATTATAGGGCCATAACAATATTTTCCCTCATAATCCTCCAGCAAAGGGGAATTGATATGAACCTCCAGCATTCCATGCTCTTTTTTTGCAAATACTGATAATTCTGTCTTTTCTATCTTTTTGCCTGTTGAATTCTCTATTTTTCTGATTTCGTCTACAAGCCCCATCTCATATGGAGAGAAATGATGCTGCTTTTTAAAGCTTATGTTTTTAATTACTTATAAGTCACGAAATTACTTTATTTTTTCCATCTAATTTTGCTTTATAAAGGTTTTTATCTGCTTCTTTTATAAGTTCCTCTTTGGAGGATTCTCCGTCATAACTGGCTACACCCAAACTTATAGTAACCTGTCTTTTATCAGGCAGATCAAAATTAAAATTTTGGACTGTCTTTCTTAATTCTTCTGCAATATCTACAGCTCCATCAAGGCCTGTCCTAGGCATTATTATCACAAATTCTTCGCCCCCATACCTGCAGGCTATATCACTGCCTCTTATTATAGATCTTATCAGTCCTGCTATGTTTGAAAGAACATTGTCTCCTGTCGGATGGCCAAAGGTATCGTTTATAGATTTAAAATTATCTATGTCTATCATCATAATAGAGAACCTGTTTGCCTTGCCATGGGAAGCAAGTATGAGATTATCCAGCTGCGCATCCATCAGGCCTCTTGTAAATAGGCCAGTCAGGGGATCTTTTATAGACCTCTTTCTTATCTTTCCTACTATCTCCCTAGCTAAAGATTCATATCTATCCAGATGAGGGATTGCACTTTCTTCTATCATAAGCCTATCTGATTTCAAGGCAGTTACATATTCAAGAATCTCAAAAGTATCACTCATGGTGTATATATCCTTTTTAATATCATTTAATTTGATAATATTCCTGCCTTTTTTTTGTTTAAGCCTTTGGAATGTCTTTAATCCGCTTATCTCTTCTCCGATCAGACCCATCAAAGGCTTATAGATATCGTTTTTTTCTGTCCTTAGATGTTTCTTTATGTTTGTAACCAAGATCCTTAGCCTATTTTCTATATCTTCAAGTTTCTCTGTTTTTTCATTTGTTGAAATATCGCTCTGATAGACTTTTATTATGTTGTCAAGAAGTTCATATTCATAAGATATAAGATTGTATAAAGAATTCTTGAACTCGTGCAGTTTTTCTATCAATGCAAATATATTTTCATTTATGCTCATCCCGCCTTCCCGGATCTCTTTTTTAAGATTTCTTAATTTTCTGTTTATCTTTTTTTCAGCTATTGTTTTTTCTCCTTTAACTATCTGGCTGTTCTCCAGCAGCTGGTTATGGGCATTTATCAGGAAGTTCTTTATGTTTATAAGATCCTGTCTTTTTCTCCTTTCATGCATTATGATCTTTTCTTCTTCAGGCGTATCTTCCTTAAAGATATTATATCGCTCAAGAATCTCGCTTTTCAATGCTTTTATGTTTCCATTTATCTCTTCAAAGGCACTGTCTGCTTTTTTATCCCCTGATTCAAGTATCTTCCTTAATCTTTTAATCCGCCTGACAATCTTATAGACATAACGCTCATGTCTGTACAGGTCATCTATCCTGTCCTGAAAGCTTTTTAACAGCTCTTTTTCAGATTCTGTGAGACTTTCTAATTCTTCTTTTTTAGGCATATTTTATCACTATATCTTGATTGATTTATATCTTTTTATCTTTCTCTTATAGAGATCGGGATGAAAAATTGTATCAGCTTGAATATCACGAATAAAATGGCAAATAATGCCACAGATGCAGCAAGTGTTCCCCAGTCAAAAGGTATGTTAGTATATACAAGTACAATGGTCACGTAAGCTATAACTTTTATAGGGATAGATGAGGAGAGCATGAAAGCTATGCTTTTTGGAAGGAAATGGAAAAAGTCTGCTATTAATAGCCATAAGGAACCAAGTGCTAAAAAAAGTATGAGAATAGTCTTAGTAGTATGGGTTAGAAGTATATTTAGGATATTTGGGTCTATAGTATGTTCCCAAAGGTGCCTGAAGAGATCCATGGCAACAAAGATAAGGATCATGCTATTGCCGACTGCAGTGTTCCAGCCAAGCTCCTCTTCCTTGTATCTTCCGAAATATAATTCCATCAGGACAAGGGTTGCTGCTAATGGTATGACTATCCATAGAAGTTCGCTGTGATCTACTGGTGCTCTTATAAGTTCTACAAGCCTTGAGAGCGTGAGGTCAGCTATCTTTGCTGCAGGAGTAGCCTGCATTGTTGTATTTGTTAGGTTTACTGCCACCATCTTTTTAACATTAAGCTCTTTTTATGTTGTTTTCTTTTAGAAGCTTATAAAATTTATGGTTCAGCTTAAGTCCATACCTGAGAAATCTTTTTTAGAGGTATCTTGTTCTTTGATGTCTTTTTTTATGAATTCATCAAAAAATGGGATGGATACTGGAACAGCAAACTTAGCAAAGTTTGAGGAGATTATGGCTTCTCCTTTGTCAAGAGAAGCTATATTTCTGTCGTCATCTGAAAGATCCTGGGCTGCAGATTCTATTATAGCCTGTCTTTCAGGTTTCATCTCAACTCCAAGGATTATCTTTGTGTTCATGTTGGCCAGGACCTCTCTTGGTATCAAAGATGGAAGCTGTGTTATAGCTATCAGGCCTACTTTGAATTTCCTTCCTTCTCTTGCTATAGAAGCAAATACATTGCTGCCTTTTTCAAGTACTTCTTTTCCAAGGACTCTTGGGGCTTCTTCTAAGACTATGGAGATGACAGGTTTTGAATCATTATTTTTCATCTGTTTGTATTGGTTAAATATAGAATGAGCTATAAGGCTGCCAATTAGGAGCTCTACTGTGCCTGAGAAAGAGGATGTGTCTGTTATAACAGTATTTCCCTGCCGAAGATCAGAGCAGATATCTGAAACTGTGGATTCTCCTGCCTGAAACGAGAAAATGCTTTTGCAGCTTATCTGATTGTTTGCGAATTCAAGACCTAGAAGATGAAGCAGCCTTCTTCTTACTACAGCTATAGTGTCTTCCCTGAAAGAGACATTTCCCTGAAGAGGTTTTTCAAGCAGTATAGACTCTATCCATTTTTCTCCAAATTGTTTATAATATATTCCAAGGGCCTGCATCTGAGGGTCTGAAAAATTTACAACCCCTTCGAAATGATACGGCTTTATAGATTTAAGGTTTATCTTCAGGCTTCTTGCTCCTGGCTCATCTTTTGAAGTATAATAGACAAGATTCTCGCTTTCTTTTTTCTTCAGTTTTTCATGATATTCATCATGGGGATCCAGTACTAGGATGCCGCAGTAGTCTTTATCTAAAGAATCCCAAAGAAGGTTGGACATCAACACTGATTTTCCTCTTCCGGTTGTTCCGGGGATGAGGATATGGTGAGAAAGTACTTTTTCTCCGGGAAGAGATATAGGAACATCCATCGTCTTTGAGCCAGATCTTAAGTTACCTACAAAAAAATTGTTGGAGGATGATCTTAGAAATTTTAGATCCTCTTCTTTTATCTCTCTTACTGTTGAAAAGAACTTGGGCAGTTTCTTGCATATCTTTGTCTTATCGGGAGAAAGGTCTATCATGGGCTTGAGAAAAGCAAGCGTATAGTTTCTTAGATGAGGGTCCATCATCTCGAGATCATTTTCCTCTTCCAGCTTCAGTCCTGATACAAGCTGAAGATTCTTATCAGAAAGCTGGGAACCATATTGAAGATCAAAAACCTGCGTTAGGATTTTTGAACTGTCATTTTCTGCAATAAGAAGCTCACCAAGCTCAATATCTTTGCTGGATTTCTGTCTTACGATTATGCGCCCATATTCTCCAGAAATAACCTTTCCTTTTTCCATAGAGACAAAGATTCTTTTTTGTTTTATAAATATTTATATGGTCGATTATAAACAATGAAAATTATCTGATCACTTATAGACTGATACACTATCTCCTCCCTGTTTTGCCTGTTTTACAGCCTTGTCAGCATAGGATACCAATGAGTCCATCTTATCAGTAGCTTCTTTATAGTGAGAGACCCCTATACTCACAGTAACACCGCATTTCTTCTTTATATTTTTTCTTAATCTTTCAGCTACTATCTTACCGTCTTCTGTTTTCCCGTTTGGAAAAAGAAAGACTGCGAATTCATCCCCTCCGTACCTATAAAGAAAAAGCTGATCATAATCTCTTAACCCTTCTTTTAATGTACTGCTTACTTTTTTTAGTATTTCATCACCTTTAGCATAACTTATATTGTCATTATATCTCTTAAACTTATCAATATCTATCAAAAGAAAACTTGAGCCATTGTTTGTTCTTTCAGTCATCCTAGTTATCAGGATTATATCGTTGTCAAATTTTCTTCTGTTATATGCTTTTGTCAGTGCATCTTCATGGATAAGATTTTTGATATATTCTCTATCTTCATCTGAACTGATATTATCTAGAATTCTTTCTAATCTTGAATCTGAACTCATATCATTTCCTCAACTCAAGAACTTTTGTCGAATCATTGAACTTTATGTAAGTCACTTCATCATTTTCATCTGCCTGCTCCAGAAGAGTGTTGTCTATCTCTGCTTCAAATGTATCAAATGTTGCAGAATCCATTATCTCCAGCCTTTCCTTCTTTTTTGAGATTATGGTTGCACATCTTCTTGTCAGGTCTGCTTCTCTTAATTCTTTGTTAAGGCTGACATCTATCTCAAATTCTTTTCCTGAAAAAAGGCTGCTAAGAATAATCTTGGCATTTGCATCAGATGAAGCTGTGATATCTATGTTTTTGACTATGCATGGCTCGTTTTCATATAGAATATAATTTCCTTTTTTTAAGTTCTTTGTATTTATCATTGGGCTAATTAAAATAAAATTCCTCAGAAGTAAATTCTGAGGCTAAAAATTGAGTTGAACAGGATCAAAATCCTTTTTTTGCTTCTCCTGATTCTATTGCCTTCTTGGCATTGTCTTCAGACATCATTGCACACATCTTTGTCTTGCCGCATTTAGAGCATAAACCTTTTGCGATGTATCCTCCTCTTGAAGTCTTTTCAATAACCGGGTCTTTCATCTCGACCCCTTTTTCCTTACAGGTCACACAATAAGCTTTTACCATTTTTTTCCACCTCGTTAGAAAATTAACTGTTTAATAGAGTATATATGGCTTTTAGTATATAAATTTATTGTTTAATCAGAGAGATCATATAAATCCCTGGATAAGCATAAATACTACTGCTATCGAGACCATAGAGAAATATACCATCTTATTCCATGCAAGGACCTTTGTTCCGTCAAAATTTCCGAAAGGTATGAGGTTGAACAATGCAAGCCAGCTGTTTATCATAAATCCATACATAGCAATGCCTGCCATTGGTGTTGCCAGTGCAAGCAAGAGAAAGATAAATGCTATAGAAAGGTTTGCTGTTATGCCTGCTGCTGAGATCCTTCCATTCCTTATATTATCGATATATCCCTGTATCATGACTCCTCCGGGAGCAGCGATTATAAATCCAAAGAAAGACATCAAGACTGCAAGGATAAGCATGTTATCATAGCTTCTGAACTCTGCGATGCAGCCATATTTCTGTGCAAGGAACTTATGTGCAAGTTCGTGGAACAGGAAACCCATACCCACAGTAGATGCAGAGATGATGAATGTGTATATAAATTCAAACTGGCCTCTCAAGACTATCGCAAAAGCAAGGGATATTGCAAACCATGCTTTTAACAGGTCTGTTTTTTCTTTTTTTGAGAATCTAAATCTGTTCATCTTTTATACCTTCTTTTTCATCTTCCTGCTTCTCGATTTTTTCTTCTATCTTCTTTTTCAGCTCTTTTGCCTGTTCTTCTACTTTCTTGAGATAAGAAATATCCTTGAAATGCTCTTTAGCACATTCTTTGCAGTAGTATGTATTTGTATCTTTGATAAAAAATTCAGCTTTTTCTCCGCATATTATGCATTTCTTCTGCATCTTGGATATATTTATATTTTAAAACATGTTCTGCTTTTAAATTTAACTGAAAAAAGCATTATCTCATTGTTTTTTTCGATAGCTTTTTATTTAACCTGTTATTATGAGCATTTATGAGTAACAAACTTACATGGATATTAGGGAGGATAAAGCCTTTAGGCAAGGAAGATAAGGAAAAATTCAGCAGATTGTCTGAATATCTTAGGGACAAGGACAGGCTGAAGCTTATCAAATCACTTCTAAGACAGAAAAAGATAAGCATATTCTTAAAAAATCTTGACTCAAACATAACAGAAGAGGTTTCCTTTCCTCAGATAAAAGCAGAAGCAGATAATATAAGGGTTGAAAAAGTAAATAAATCCCTGAAGGAAAAGGCTGTAGAGTCATTATATGATAGATTTTCTGAAAAATCATTTGAAACCATAACTCAGATGATAGCTCCAAATATATCAGGGCTTGATAATATAAAGAAAGCGGCAGCAATACAGCTTTTTAGCAAACAGCCTATACATATACTTTTGATAGGTGATCCGGGGACAGGAAAGACAGAGATATTGAGGAGCGCTTTCAACCTTAGCCCTGTAAGCTCCTTTGGATTGGGATCTGGAACATCAGGGGCAGGTCTTGTTGTTTCTGTAAAAGGCAATTCCATAGTGAAGGGGCTTTTGCCTTTAGCTGATGAAGGGATATGCGCTATAGATGAGTTAAACCTGATGAAAGAAGAGAACAGGGCTGGATTGTACAATGCCATGGAAAAAGGGTTTGTGACATATGATAAAGGAGGAAAACATTACCAGTTTGATGCAAGAGTAAAGGTACTGGCTACAGCAAATCCAAAAGGGGATTCTGTTATTGAGGGAAGTGCTGAAGAGATAAAAAAACAGATGCCTTTTGACAGCGCATTATTGACAAGGTTCCATCTTGTATTTCTGGTCAGGAAACCTGAAGGAAAAAATTTCAAGAAAGTTACAGAATCAATCGTAAGTGGAGAGAAAAAAGAGCTTAATCAGGAGGATATAGGTTTTGTTAAAGATTATATCAATCATGTGAATGAACATCTGGGAGAAGTAGAATTCCCAAAAGGGCTCCAACAGGACGTGGTCAATTTCATAGAGACTCTCAAGAAGGACGAGAATGACTATCTTGTTGATGTGGGCCCAAGGCTTGTAATCGGTTTCATGAGATTATGCAAAGGGCTTGCAGTGATGGAAAAAAGGGGACAGGTAGAAGAAAAGGACCTTGAAAGGATAAAATCCATCATAAAAGAAAGCTTAAGCCTGAAATAATAGTAAAATTTATATAGGGAGCAGACACTTTAAAATAAAAACGAGGGATGATTTAGATGCTAGATTTTATGAAAAATTTCTTTGGCAAGGTTTTTGGTAATCTTTTCAACAAGAAAAAGCATGTAAAACTTGGTTTGTACGGGCCGCCAAATGCAGGCAAGTCAACCTTAGCCAATACAATCTGTAAAGATTGGCTTGGGGAAGAGATGAGTTCTGTTTCTAATGTTGCACACGAGACAAGAGAGATAAATGTAAAGGAACAGGTCAGTATAAAATCAGATGATGGAAAAGAGCTAAGTTTTAATCTTGTTGATACGCCGGGAATAGCGACAAAGATAGATTATGAAGATTTTCTAAAACAAGGAGTCAAAGAGAAGAAAGCCAAGAAAAGAGCAAAAGAGGCAACTAAGGGAGTTGTTGAAGCGATCAAATGGCTTGATGATATGGACAGCGTTGTTATTGTCTTGGACGCCACTAAAGACCCATATTCCCAGGTAAATATAACCATAGTAGGAAATCTTGCTGCAAGGGACATCCCGGTCCTTATCGTAGGAAATAAGACAGATCTTAAGAAAGCAGACCTTAAGAAGATACAGGCTGCTTTCCCCCAGTATGATGTTGTAGGGATGTCTGCAAAATACGGAAAAAATTCAAAAGATTTTTACAAAGCACTTTTCAAGGTGGTAAAATAAGATGGTCACACTGCAATTTATGCCTTACAGTGAGATAGATGGACTCACTTCAGTCGGAAGGATAAGAAAGATATTAAACATAGCAAAAGAGAACAAGATCGTCATGCTGCAGGGAAGGCTGAAGAAAGAAGAGGAAACTGAGCTTATAAGGGCAACTATGGAAGAGATAAATAAGGATTTCAAAGGGATAGAGCTTGCTGTAATCGATCCTAACAGCGACAAAAAAGAAGGCTTTAGTTTTAAGGGAACTATGGCTAATCTACTTCTTGGAGACAGGCAAGGCATGACAATCGTAGGGCCAGCATCTATAGTAAAAGAGATAAAAAAGGACCCAGATAAGATAGAGCTCCTTACAAGCGAAGCAAAGAAAAGCAGGAAGAAAAGAAAGAAGAAAATCAAATAACTACCCTGTTAGTTTTTAGTTAAAAAGAGGTTTAATATGCCCCACCAATGTGTAAGATGCGGAACGATCTATGATGACGGAAGCAAAGAGATTCTTAGCGGATGCAGTTGCGGAGCTAAACTTTTCTTTTTTATCAAAAAAGAGAGACTTAAAGAAGCAAAGGAAGAGACTGCCAAGCTTTCCAAGAGGGAGAAAGAAGAGATTGAGAAAGATGTTTTCGATCTTGTAGGATCAGAGATAGATGAAGATAAGCCGGTTGTTCTTGATTTTGAAAGCATAAAAGTTCTTAAGCCAGGGAAATATGAACTGGATCTTGTAAGTTTGTTCAAGGAAGAACCATTGGTGTATAAGCTTGAAGACGGCAAGTATATGGTGGATATCCTTGCTACATTCAAGAGCATAATGGAAAAAAAGAAATAATCATATCCAGTAGATATTATACGGTTTTTTGCAGGGATTTACAGAATGATCATAAATGTCTCTTGATTGATCTATATTTTCAAATTGATTATTTCCTTTATATCTTATGTTTTTTGGAATTATATCTGCAAATATATCTGCAAAGTTCAGTTGAGGATCCACCCTTTGCTTTACTTTTCTTTTTGATCTATTAGGTGTATCTACAATATTCTCAGCATTTCTAATCTTTTTTATTCTCATTTTTTAATATTTTAGCTATTATATCTTCTTTTGGGTGTTTTTCATTCAGTGCTTTCCATGTATAATAGTACTCTTTCAATACACCTTTGATCTCATGTTTGCAATGATCAAGGTTCCCGTTGCAGATCATTTTTTCTGATTCTGCTGTCCCCTTATAGATACAATGCTTTTCTCTATAATGTGGGCAGACATATGGAATATGCTCTTTTGTGTCCATGACATCAGAATGAATTTAGCTTTTATAAAGCTGAGGTTTTACTCTGTCTGGGAATCCAAGATGACTTTTGCTATGTTTCTTGAGCTGTTAATAAGTTCTTTTATGAGATACCTTTGCTCTCCTTTTATCTTATCGCATCTTTCAAGAAGCTCGAGCCTTTTTTCTATAAGCCTGTTTGCGAGATCTTTATCTTTTGTGAAGTATGATTTGATGCATTCCCTATAATACTCTTCTGACCCCTCATATACTCCTTTTATCTCTTTTGAGAATATCCTGCTTAAGTTTTTTGCAGCATCTGCTGCAGATTCTAAATTTTTTGCAAGCCACCAGGTTGTATGGGCTTTTATGGGGCTTATAGAAGAGGCTGGATCTGAAAGATGTTTTCTTATAAGCCTTGACATTAAAAAGAACAGCTTGTCAACCTCAAAATCACGAAAATATAATGTCTGATATTGTTCTTTACCTTTTTTTGCATCTTCTATCATGGATCTTGTGAGCATATCCATTCTTCTTGCTGTCTTCTCTAATGAGAACTCTTTTATGTTCAGGAAGTCTTTTGCGATAAGCCTTTTTTCAGTCTGTTCTATAACTTCCAAAGCAAGAAAATTCTGGAGGACGTTTCTTATATCTTCCAGCTTTTCATTAAGAGTATTGCCTGTAAATACAAAATCTGTATGATTATTTATGTATGCCGAGATGGTATCCCTTCTTATAGAATTTACTTCCCTGTCGATGTTTATTATCTTTTCCTTCTGCTTTACAGTGGCATCTTTATTTTTTGTAGATATTTTTAAGTCATTGTCCTGCTCATCTATATATAGAAGGTCCCCTTTTTTTAGCTTGTTCTTGCTTATCCAGTCCTTAGGCAAGGAAATAGTATGGGATGCTGTGCCTGATTTTACAAGTTTTCTGATGTGCATTTTAATTGGTATCTTTAATTTTACTATTTTTATTTAAAAACTATATATCCTGATATTTGAATGCTTTACATTCTCATGCAATAGTCAATTGGCAATTGAGTAAACTTCTGTCTTATTTTGTGAAAAGTATATACATAACGTGTTTTATGTATTGTAAGTACGTAAAGTATATATAAATTTTTCTATATTATAGTATATGAAAGTTAAGCATCATTTTAGCAAAAACATCAAGAGACCAAGATTAATAAGTCCTGTCAAAGTAGGGCGTTAGGCAGGCAAAAAGGTGTAAGATGAGGACAGAAGGCGAACGCCAACCACAAAACCACAACTAAGCCAAGTCTGATTACAAAAACCTTAAACAAGATGGTCAAAATGAAAGAAAACAAAGGGCTTGAGGAGAGAGTAGATAATCTGGAGCAATATAAGGCATTAGGCTCTGAACTTAAACAAGACCTTGATAGGCTAAAATTGGAAGACCCTGAAGAATACATACGCATAAAACAAGGGGATACAAATATAGTTGATGAACAGACAAACCTGTTCAGCAAAAACTATTTTGAAAACGAGCTTTTGGAATACATTGCTGGAAGAGCAAGAGAAGAAAATAAGACATTTTCATATATAAAATTTGATATCGATGAATTCCATGAGTTCAATGATAAGTTTGGACATAAGGCAGGGGACAAAGGCATACAATATGTTGTACAGACTCTTACCAAGAACATAAGAACCAAAGATATTATGAAAGGAGAGAATCCAAGGGCGAAAGACCTGAGGGGCGCAAGAGTTGGATATGGAGAAGAATTTGCAGCCATATTTTATGATGTGGATGAATCCCAGGCAAGAATGATCGCTGAGAGGATAAGGGAGTCCATAGCTCATAATCACTTTAAATTTGAAGGACAAAAATACAGTCTTACAGCAAGTTTTGGTGTTGCTGAGTTCAACCCTGGAGAAGATACATATCAATTGTTAAAGAGAGCAGATGAGGCATTATATGCTGCAAAAAGAAACGGGAAAAATAAGGTTGAAACATATCCTATAGCAGCTTAATATATCATATTCATAAAAAAGGCGGTTCAAATATCCAGGAGGCATATAAAAAATGTGACAAAAAAAAGCAAAACATCACAGAAATCACACTAGGAGTTTTCCTAGCCCAAGAGGCAGGCATGTGACAGTGAAGCAGAAATAGTGACGCTATAAGGCCTTGTCTCTTATTTATATTCATACCCTCTAAAAATACCCTCGATTTCCGTGGCAGGCGCACCCCACCCCTCTAATTCTAAGCGCCTGTACGATTTTTTTTAGTGTGGAATATAGAAAAAGATTTAAAGAAAAGAGACGTGTCTATGATTATGGAAAATTCTATTGATTTGAGCACTTGGAAAAAGCTTCAGGACAGGGCAGCTGCAAGGATAGGCAAGCCTTTAATTATGATAGGTAAAAGCGGAGAAGAGATACATGTTTCTGGAAAGTTTCCATTTTTTCTTGAACTTGTTAGGCAGAAAAATATTGATATGTTTAAAGGTATAAGGCTAAATAATCTTAGAGATAATGAGAGTATTGTTAGATATGGCTTTTATGGGCTTGAAAATATCATGATCCCTTTGATTGCAGATGGCAAAAAGATAGGGGCTGTTATCTGTGAAGGAATAAGGCAGGTGGATGATGAGAACTTTGATATGTTGGCCAGGAGGACAGGGCTTGAGGAGGAAGAGCTTAAAGATTCATTTAACAGCATAGAAAAAAGCAGTCCTGAAAAATATGAACCTTATCTTGAGATGCTTGTAGATATAGGTCTTGATTACTCTTATAATAATCGTCTTAATAAGATTGAAGTTTCCAAGCTGAATGTACTTTATAAGATAATAGAGATGGCGAATTCTACACTTGAACTAAACAAAGTTCTTGATTATGTGATGAATTTTATGGTGAAGAGCCTTGATGCAGGAAATTGTTCTGTTGTTATTTTTGGGGAAGAAGAAAAAAGATACAAATTTAAAGATGAGCCTATAGATAAAGATATAGAAAAGAATGTTATAGACAAGGCTGTTGAAAAAGAAAAGACCATAGTTCTGGACGATATCAAAAAAAGGATAAGAAAAGATTCAAGCAACAGGTATAATTCTATGATAACTATCCCTCTGAAGATGAGAGAAGATATTACAGGGGCTATAAATATATATGGTGATAATGCAGCTTACATAAGCAGAGATGATCTTCAGTTTCTCTCTATGATAGCAGAACATGTAAGTGTAGCAGTCGCAAACGCAAGGCATTATGAGGAGATGAAAGAATTGGCTGTTATTGATAAGCTTACAGGGATGTATACAAGAAGGCACTTTATGGAGCTTCTTGAAAGGGAAGTAAAAAGAAGCGAGAGTTTTGAAAAACCAATATCTCTTGTTCTTATAGATATAGATGATTTTGGGCATTACAATAATTTGAATGGGCATCCTGCAGGGGACAGGCTATTGAAAGATATCAGCTCTGTTATCAGTGATAATCTGAGAAGTGTGGATGTTTTGGGAAGATATGGTGGAGAAGAATTTATAATAATGCTTCCAGAAGCAAAGTCAATACCTGCAAATGAAGTGGCTGAAAGGCTGAGAAAGAAGATAGAAGAATATCCTTTTGACAACAGGGAAAAACAGCCAAACAAAAAGGTGACTGTTAGCATAGGCTTAGTTACCTGCATGGAGAAGAAGCTCAAAACTTCGGACATGATAAAAGAAGCTGATGAATCATTATATAAAGCAAAGAGAAATGGAAAAAACAAACTGGTCAGCACTGTCGTTATCGCTGATAATCTTAAGGCTGATGTTTTCAGCAGATAGTGTCATTTAACCTCCTTCAGATATTTCTCTCTTGCTTCGACTGCTTTGTAGATGGTCTCAAGCAGGTGTTTTGCATCTTTTTCTTCAAGGTTGAATTTTTCTGCAAATTCTTTTAATGAGAAATGTTCTTTTTCTTTTGATGTCACATACTCTGCAATCTCTTCTGCTTTGTCTTCGAGATTGTATTTTTTGATTATTTGTTTGAATTTTTCCATCTTAATTTTCATTTACTTGTTACAATCTCAATAACATCTCCATTCTTTAGTTTGTACTCTTTACCCACAGCCATCTTTGTCTTTACATCTATGGCTTTTATGAAGTTATCTCCTATGTCCGAATGAATATCATAGGCAAAATCAAGTGCAGTCGAGTCAGGGGGAAGGAGGAAGCAGTCAGGAAGAACATTGCCATCTTTATCTTCCAGCTTATTTACTCCTCCAGGGAATACTGCGATGTATTTGAGGAACCGGAATACTGCATCATCCAATACCTGCTGCACTCCTGTGGAATCATATCTTTCAAGGATGTTGGTTTTTACAAATTCAAGAGCTTTTTTTTGCTGTTCTGAAAGCTCTGACTTGTCTTTTATCTTATATTCAGATTCTCCAGGAATATACTCTATGAGTTCATGCTTTGCAGCCTCTTTCAATGCGAGCTCTGATTCAGCTGAGCAGGGAACTATAAGATATTCAGGAAATTCTTTTCTCAATCTTTCAAGATTTTTTTCAGCTCCAGGAATGTCTATCTTATTTGCAGCTATTACTATCGGTTTGGTGGCCTTTCTTAGTTCAACAGCAAGATCCCTGAGATTTTCTTCAGACCATTTTGTAGGTTTTTCCTTGTCCAAGTTAAGAAGATCGATGACATCTTCTATAGTATCTACATCAACACCAAGTCCTGTCAACTGTTTCTCTAATGCATCTACTGCATTCCTTTTTTCCTGTTCTATCTGTTTTGAGAACCTTTCCCAGCCTTTTTTTATTATACCCAAATACCACATGTATATCTCAGTCTCAAGAAATCTTATGTCATTAGCTGGATCATAGGACAATGCATCTACAGGCTCTCCTTTTTCATTTACTGAGCCAGAGATATCTATTACATGAATCAATACATCTGCCTGTCTCAATTCATCCAGGAACTCGTTTCCCCTTCCAAGTCCTTTATGTGCTCCTGGAACCAGGCCTGCAACATCGATCATATCTACAGGAACAAATCTTTTTCCATCTATGCAGTATCCAAATCTTGGATTGCATCTTACATTAAATTCTTTCTCAGCGCATTCTACTCTAACATAACCTATTCCATGATTTGGTTTTATTGTTGTGAAAGGATAATTAGCTATATCTGCTTCTGCTAATGTTGCAGCCTTGAAAAATGTCGATTTTCCGCATGAAGGTTTACCTACTATCCCTACTAACATATTGTGCCTCTTAAAATAGAATACCTTTAAATAGTTTTGCGTTTAGCAGTTTTTATGCTAAAAGCAGATTTCCATGCACACACAAAGGAAGACAAAGATGAAGGAAACAATATATGCTATAGTGCCAAAGAACTTATAGAGCATTATGCTAAACTAGGTTACGATGTTGTTGTTATAACAAATCATGATAATGTTTTTTATAATAAAAAGATTGCAGATTTTGCAAAGAAAAAAGGAATACTTCTCATTCCAGGAGTAGAGGCAACCATAGAAAAGAGGCATGTTCTTGTATTGAATACAAGGAAAGTTCCTAAAAGCTTCAAGGAGCTTGAGAAGATAAAGGGCAAAAGTAACGTTGTGATAGTGCCTCATGCATTTTATCCAAGATATAAATGCTTTAGCGTAAAAAAGATCCTCAAACATAAAGATTTATTTGATGGTTTTGAATATTCTCATTTTTACTGCGGAAAGTATTCTAATATTCTTAATAACAAGATGATTGGGCTTGTAAAGAAACTAAAGAAACCAGTTATAGGAACTTCTGATGCTCATATACTTGACCAGATAGGCCATACATATACTTTGATAGATTCTGAAAAAGATACTGAGTCTGTGATCTCTGCAATAAAGAAAAATAAATTGAAGTTGATCTCAAGACCAATCCCATATTCTGTTTTGCTCAAAGTTCTAGCAAGGATGCTATATGTGAAATTTCTAAAGCTAAAACAAAAGGTTTATAAATCAAAATAGCCATATTTTAATAATGCCTGTAAGGAACATAAAGAATGCTGTGCAAGCAGCGCAGTTCAGGATAAAATTCAAGGATATATTTAATCTTAAAGAGTTCTATAGAGCAATGCATGACTGGCTTGAAGAATATGAATGGAGCAGTGTGGGTTATGACGAGAAAGAAGAGGGCAAAGACCATTATGAAACCTTGTATGTACAAAGGGATGGTCCAGCAGGCGCAGAGCATTGGTGGTGGTGGAGACTTCAAAAAAAGCCTCCAACCGGGAACAGTTATTTTAAATACCATCTTGACCTTGATTTCCATACTCTAGCTATACAGGATACAGAGGTTATGAGGGATGGAAAGAAGATGAAAGCAAATAAGGGAGAGGTAGATGTAAACGTCTTTGCTTATCTTGAGTTTGATGCTGAAGGAAAATGGAGCAGCCATCCTTTTTTGAGGCTTTTAAATAAGGTATTTCCCAATAGGGTATATAGGAAAGAGATATTTGAGGTAAGAAAACTGGAACTTTACAGGGAAGCTTATATTCTCCAGGATTATATAAAGAAATGGTTTAAGCTGAGAACATTCCTCCCATATGAAGAAGTAGGACCATTCTATCCATCCCATGCTTATCCAAAATGGAAGAGTTCTTAGGTAAAAAATACAAAATTTTATAAATAATCTATCAAATCAAAATAAAAACGCCTCCGTAGCAGAGGTAGCAGCTGAAAAGTCAGTTGGCATCTTTAGGCGACGTAAATTGCTGTGAAATTTAGTCCCCTGTGAAACAATAAATAACGCCTCCGTAGCATAGTAGCTATTGCGGCGGCCTTGTAGATTCAATATTGGATCCAGAAAGCCGCAGGTCATGGGTGCAACTCCCATCGGAGGCTTACCTACTAACTGTCCAAAAAAAGGGAACAACATATATTCCCCTAAAAAGAGCCACTACCCAACAATAACAAACATCCCAACACACCTAACACGGAAGCACACCACTTTCATACTCCTCCCTATTATACATCTAAGTCATACCCCCTGTGCTCCTGTGCTTCCTGTGCTAAAAAAAACATTACTAAACAATAGTAAAAAACAACTCTCTAAAAACATTCTTTAGATCCAAACCAAAACACTCTCCTCTTTGACAAATCTCAAAACACTCTTAAAACCCTCAAAACCCTTAATAATTCCTAACAATCCTTAACAATCCTTAACAATCCTTAATTCTAATGACACCTTTTGAAAAAATGAACAAAGTGAATGAACCAAAACATGTCGTTACGAACTCCACCCCACACCCACATACACCCCCATACAACACCACATTTTACCCCCATCTTACCCTACAATACGTCAATACACACTTTTTTTTAAAAAAGGGTGTATTGACAAATTTTAGCGAATAGAATGAGAGTAGATGTTGAAAAAAAGTGGAGTGATTGGAGAAGATGGAGGTCTAATGTTGTAGGAGATGTGTTTAAGATTCGTTCAATAGGAGAATTTAGCACAGCAACAACAGAAGCACAGTAGGTATAACTCAGATGTATAATAGGAAAGAGTATAGAACACGTGTGTTTGGTGTGCTGCTGTGTTGAGAAGTTATTTACTTCGTAGGAGTTATAATCTATTATAGATTACATCCCAGACTAGTTGAGAATTTCCTTTATTTTGGTTATTGGTGCTGATGACTTTCCTTCTTCTTTTTTCAGAAGGCATATCTTTTTGATATCTTTTCTTTTCTTTGTATACACTTCCTTTTTTATAGAACTTGTGTAAGTTTTTTGCTTTCCTTCCTTTCAATAATGTACCGTCTGTAAGTACTTTCTTTATCCTGAAGTCTGTTAGAGGTGATCTGTCTGTTTCTATCAATGCTTCGTTTATTGCATCCAGTACAGTTTGGTAATCTTTACCAAATATCTCTTTTCCAGACTTTGTTTTCCATATCGGTTTGTAAGCTATTACTTTCTTCCCTGTTTTCGGTATGACCATGTTCTTTGGAATTGTTCCACTTGAACCGACTGGAACATCAGGAGTTCCTGGTGTAGTTGTAGTCATCGGTGGTGTCTTAGGTGTATACGGTGTGTAAGGTGTATTAGGCACATAAGGCGTATTTGGAGTGTATGGAGTAAGTTGTGGATAACCATCATATGTAGGTGGGTATTCCTGAATAGGATAGTTCTCTGTGTATGGGCTATCAGTTATCGGATAGGTTGAATAACTTCCCTTTGGTTTATAATTGTTGTATAATCCTGATCCATATAATCCTAGCAAACTCTTTTTTATGTAAGGTTTATATTTCTCCTGGTATCTTAGTTTCCTTTGATATCCAGGTGATTCTATGATCCTTTTTATCTTTGCAGTATTTTGTTTACTGTATTCCTTTAGAGCAGATTCATATGCTTTTCCAGCTATTTCCTTTGCTTGTTTAGGTGTTATTTTATTTGAGTCTATTTTATTTAATTCTTTGTTTAGAACTTCTAGTGACTCTTTTGTGGGAGCTTTTTCTTCCCTCCTTAACATCTCTTTCTTGAACTTGTTTTTAAGTTCAGTTTTAGTTGGGGAATAGCTTTCTTTGAATAAGGACATTTCTTGTCCTTTTCTTACAGTATACATGTTTTTATCTATTTTCTTAAATGGATTAAATCTTTCGTTTAATAGCTTTAATTTTAAAGGTATTTCTCCTACTGTATCAAAATATGGATCATATAATCTTCCTTCTTGCATAAGTTTAAGAGTGTTTGCTTCTTTTGCTTTATCAAAGGCTTTCTTATTCTTTTTTATCATTTCTGCAGGTAGAGATGGGTTTTCAAATGGTAAGTTCTCTTTATATGGAACTTTTTCCCAGTTTCCCATCTTGTTTAGTTTCTGTATTTTTACAGGTTTGCTGTGTTTTCTCAGTAAGCTGTTTAATCCTGCAAATTGTGCTGAAGACCTTTGGGCATGTTTATCCTGAAGATATGGTAGCCCTGATAGTTCAGAACCGATTATCTTCTTCCTCATCTGTGTTTCAAATGTAGGCATCTCTCTTCTTGCCCTATTTGAATATATGTACTTTTCTCCACCGATAAACTTATCTTTTTTCAGTATTTCAGCTATCTTCTTTTTATTCATCATTATGTTATTCTCGTCTAGAGAAGGTACATTTAGTTCTCTTTTGATGATATTCCCTTTATGATCTGTTGTTTTTGATAGTTCAGGAACAATTCCTTTTTCTATCAGATTTTCTGCTGAAGTCAACATCTTGATCTGGTCATTATCTAGATATCTGTATTTCCCTTTATTTTGTTTGTAGAACCCTTGATCTATAAACTTAGAGATTCTTTTTAATCTCTTTAGTTTTTTTGGAGACTCTTTTGTAGCTCCTTCTATGGAGTCTTTCCACATGTTTTTTAAGGATTGTATTGGAAATACTTGATTTCCCATTTTTATCAAGGGCTGTCTCTCTATCATGGACTTGATCTTTTCTTTTGCAGTTATTCCTCTAAACTTCTTTTTCTGAGCTACATCAGCCATCCATTCATCTCCTTGTCTCATGGCTCTTATCAGCCTAAATGAATGGTCTTCTGTTGTAGGTACATCAAATGCTATGTTTTCAGGAGTAATTTTACCTGTTTCATCTATTAGATGTCCTTCGAAAAACAGTCCTCTTCCTTTTTTTACGTTTGTTGTTTCTTTTCCTATCATTGATGGATCAAGAACATCAGCAGATAAGCTCATAGGCGGTTCTCCTTCTATTGGTATATATCCTGTTTTTAGGCTTATATCATCTATCTTTGCTTTTTGAGGCTTTCCAGTTAATTTATCTAGAGTTTCTTTAAATCTTAGTGCTTGTTTTTTGTTTAATTTTCTTACTTGTCCTGTTTCAACGTCTATGTCTTTTGTGGGCATATCTTCTTCTTTACCGTATTTTTCTTTCCATTCTCTTGATCTTTTTATAGAATCAGGTTCTTTGAATGGGAGGTCTTTTGAGTAAGAGACATCTTCAAATCCTTTAGGAACTCTTTTGAAATCATCCACTTTGTATTTTCTTATTGTTGGGTAATTTAGTTTTATCTCTTTTACCCTTTTTTGTGGTTCAAGATTTCTCATCTTTTTTGTTAGTGCATCAAACTCGTTTTCTGACATCTTGAATATATTTGAATCACCATAAGCTTTGTCCATAGCTTCTTTAAAAGGAATATCTTCTCCCATTAGTTTGATGATTAGTTCATCTGAGTCAAGTTTGTATCTGTTTTTCTTCCCTTTTTCGAATCTTGCTTGACCTTTCGATTTCTTTATTTGGTCTTGGTTTTTTATGTATCTTTGAAGCATAGCTTCTTCCATTATGCTTCCTTTTCCTATTGAGAGAGGGAATGATTCAGATAATGATTTACTTAGTGCTATTTGTTCAGGAGTTATTCCTTTTATATTTTCAAAATCTATAGGACTTCTTCTTAGATTATCTTTTATTTGTTTTGCTCTTTGCATGATCTTTGATCTAAATTCATTTAATGTCTTTGCAGAACGTATGTCTATAAACTCCTGATTCTTTTTGTTTATTTTATTGTAATAGTCTCTGTGTGCCTGAGGGATTATACCTTCTTGTTTGTTTTTCCCTATACTTTCTATGTAGGGTAAATGTTTTATTCCTTCTGGCATCTCTATGTTTTCTGGGACTTTTAGATCTTTTGCTGAATATGAACCTTTCTGATCCTTAGATACCATATCCAGATCTCCTATCTTTGATGGTTCTATTTCAGATACTTTATCTATCTCATTTATGAATCTTTTGAAGTTAGGTATTGACCCAAAATCATAAGCTGAACCTGCTGGGATAAAGTTATCATCTTTTAATATATTCATCTGTGTATTTCTTGTTTTTCCTTCAGGTAGATTCCTTATAACTCTTCCTGTTATCATGATTGGTTGATTTAGTTTCCCTGTTTTGTCTGATGCTTCGCTTAGAGCTGTATCAAGGATGTCTCCTGCATCTAATCCAGTTATTATCCTTCTTGTTTGAGCAGGAGTTAGGTCTTCGCTTAATCTTCCACCGTCTGTAAATACATCTTTTAAGGTTCTCCATAGTCTTACTGATGTTTCAGGATCAGTTCCGTACTCTTTTACTAATAGTTCTTTCTGTCCACTTCCAGTAGAACTGCCTTTCTTTTTGGTATATTGATATAACTTAGGTACACCATATCCTAAAAGAGCTAGACTTGCTAGAGCAGTTGTTCTTGATCTTGCTGTTGCATCTTTTCCAATTAAAGCATCATACATCCCTGTTATAGAATCAGTTATTGGATTTCTTCTGAATCCTGTATAAATTAATTCAGGTGTTTCCATTCCTGCTTCCCTTATTGCGTTTTTAGGAGTGTCATATAATCCTAATAGAATATCTTTATTGAGGTTATATAGATCAGAATCTTTTATCACTTCTGGTACAGTATTGTCTATTTTACTTCCTGTTAATGCTAACAAGTTAGAATCATAGACCCTATCAAACCTTTCTCTCCATTTATTTAGGCTTCTGTCTGTTTCTTTGAATTCTTTATACTGTTGAGCTGGAGTTAGATCTGTTGATTCAGAAGTTTTATCTGCAAACTTTTTGTGTAGCCATTCATCAGAACTTCCTCTCATTTCCTCTACTTCAGCTAATTTCTCTTTGTTGTTTTTAAAGTAATTATCAAATCCTAAAAGGTCTGCTCCTTTTCTGAATAGATAAGAATCTTTGTATTTGTTTCTTAATCCTGATTCTGCTTCTTTTTCCCAGAATGGTTTATCTTTGTTAATCGTGATAGTCGGACTCTCTGGGATATTATAATTCCTATAAGAATCCATGTTATAGGGTTCACTATTGTTACGATTAACATCCATAATACTTCTTCCATTGTATGGGGTATCTCTAATATCATCTTTATCCCTCCTGTTATTTAGTGTATAATCCCATAATAGTTCGTTTTCTTTAGCAAAGAATGGATTATTATTTAATCTTTTCGATTCTTTCAACGCTTTCTTATCATAGAAGTTTTCGAGTCTCCTTTTCATGGACTCGTATTTTGCTATTTGTTTATTGTAATTTGAAATTGCAGAGGTTGTTGCATTATGTCCTTTCTGCTTCGTGATGTCTATTTTTACAGGATCTCCTGATTCTGTTTTCCAGTCTTTTAGTCCTTCTTTAGAGTTGTATATCTTTCCTGTTGTTCTTCCTGACCTATCTATGTAAACAACATTATAGTCTTTTCCTCCCTGTGTAGGAGTCCAGTTTGGATTAGAAGAGTAGTATACAGATGTTCCATCATTTGTCTTCTTTATAGGACTTACTTTTTTTTCATACCTATTTTTGTCGTATTCTTTCCTCTCTTTCTCTCCTGTGAGGTAGTTTTCATATCTTTTTGATTCTAAGTCTCCGTCATCATAGCCATATCTCCACCTTTCTGTTTTCATCCCACTTTTCCATTTCTCTTTATCTGTTAGTTCTACAGTTTCATCTCCTGAATCTTCTCTGAAAGTCATGCTTTTATATCTTTTATAGGTTCTTTCTGGTGTTCCATCTTTATCATAAGAAATAATATTGGACTCTTTTATAAATGGTCTGTAACGTCTATGATCAGAATTATCATCTGCATCTTCAGTATATATTTCTCTTTTTATGTATGCTATTGGTCTCTCTTGATTATCAAACTTCACTTCAAGAGGGATATAATTATCTTCATTTCTTCTTCCTCTATCTTTCCAGCTTGTGTATTTATTTGATTTGTAGATCCTTTTTATAGTTCCGTCTTCTCTTTTCTCTATCTTTATATCAGGATCTTTCTTTAGTTCTTCTATCTCTTTTTGTGAAACTCCTGTTATCTTTTTCTCTTGTGAAGAGATTCTTCCTCTTGTCTCTTCCTGTTTTTTAGCAAGGACTGCTTTTTGCTCTTCTGCTTGTTTTTTCTTTGCTCTAAGTTGTAGTAGTTTGTGTTTTGCTTTCCTCTTGTTTGCAGAATACTTTAAGTTCTTTGCAGTTAGTTTGATCTGTTGTGAGATATTCACTTGTTCTCACCTCTAATAAGATTAGAATTCAGTTTCTTTTCTTCTATTATTCTGTTCATTTTGTTTCTTTTGAAAATAAAATAAGAAAAAATATCAGGAGATAGATCTTCTATTCCTGAGTGTGTTGTTTTACCAAGTTACGAACTCAGTAACTATCTGTGCTATTGCGATTATACCAACAACAGCAAGTACACCTGAACCAGAAACCGCAGTTATCTGATTGTTATATGTATTTGCTATGTCAGATACTCCTGACCAAGTTGTGGCGTTGCACATCCCAGATGTGATTGGTGTGTTACTTGATGTTATTGTCCATCCGATTAAACTTAATCCCGTATAAAACGGAGATGATGTACAATTCATCACAGTACCGAATGTACTGAGGATAGTTCCACCTACGTAAAGTGCTAAGATAGTGTAAACTAGCTTTTTAACAACACGATTTATGTTAAATCTTTTGTTGAATCTTACCGCCATTTTACATTACCTCACCAAGTCACGAATTCGGTCACTATCTGTGCTATTGCGATTATACCAACAACAGCAAGTACACCTGAACCAGACGTAGCAGTGATTTGATTACCAGTAACAGTCCATCCTATCAAGCTCAAGCCTGTATAGAAAGGGGACGAAGTTCCGTTCATCACATTACCGAATGTGTTCAAG
The DNA here is from genome assembly GCA_014729675.1 of Candidatus Woesearchaeota archaeon. Classification (GTDB taxonomy): domain Archaea; phylum Nanobdellota; class Nanobdellia; order Woesearchaeales; family WJKL01; genus WJJM01. Next base: position 36,171 of record WJJM01000069.1, read on the forward strand.
ATAGTTCCACCTACGTACAATGCCAAGATTGTGTAGACAAGTTTCTTAACAACACGGTTTATGTTAAACCCTTTGTTAAATTTTATAGCCATATTTCTGACCTCCTCTTTTTTTATGGGGGTCTGTTAGAATAAGCTGAACAGACCGAATCACCGGTCTGCCCGATATAAAGAGTAAAACTAAACTCCTTTATAAGTCTGCCTGATATGGACGCTATTTATTTGATAAAAGCCCTTCAAGGGTCATTCCTAGTCCTAAAAATATGATTATTATTCCTACCCATACTGCATCTGTTTCTACGTAAGCCATACCTAATCCAAGTAAAAAGTATAATAGTCCTGCAAATAACTTGCCTATTTTCCCTGATTTGTATGTAGCTAGGAATATTATGATTCCTGCAACACCGATTAATATGTTAACGTCTGTTCCTCCAGCCATTTTACCAAAAATCCCTCTTTTTTACTTTTGTTTTGTTTTTTTCGTCTTCCAGCAACTTGTTTCTTATTCTTCTCTTTCTAACAGGAGTTATAGGTATTCCTCTCTTTCTCATTTTCTCTAATGTGTTCAAAAACTTCTCCTCAAAGCCGAATCCACTTATTATTTTCTGTTTTCTCTTCTTTTCTCCTATATATGGGCTTATTTCTTCCATTTTCTTGTTCTTCTCCCCTTTTGCTATCTTCATCTTGTCATCTATTGAAGACTTGTTTTTATTTGTTGAGAACCATTCCATCAGTTCTCCTTTTCCTAGTCCGTGTTTTTTCTGGAATAATTTAGCTTTCTTGTGTTTAGATATAGCTTGTCTTTCCATATCCATTCTTTTCAGCTCTTTTTTGTTTATCGAGAACCCTTTATTCCTATTGTATTTTACAGGTCTTACTATCTCTCCTGTTTTAGAGGATAATCCTGTTATGAAGTTCTGTAAGCTTCTTATGCTTGAAGCTTCTATTACAAATGCGAATATTGAAATTAGGTATATTGAAAAGTTGATGTGTATTCCGCTTATTAGCCATCCTAAACATAAAGGGAAAGCTAATATTTTCCAGTCATCTGTCCTTCTTGTGATAGTAGCCATACTTAAAAATATGAACATTAGTTGCACTATGTAACCGCTTCCGAAGAAGAAGGTATTGTTGAATACGTTGTCCAATAATGTAATTGCCAGTTCTATTCCCATTTTATGTACCTTTCCTGTTCTTTAATACCAATACCAATTCAAGACCTAATAGTAAAGCGAACATGCTTCTTATTAGGTTCATTATAGAGGTTATTATCTTTTCAAATGTTCCATCTTCATTCCTTGAAGGTATTTTCCTCATTCCGTCTACAAACAGAGACCATAAGGTCATCTGTCCTCCTTTCTCATCTCCGAATGAATCTGCGTTTAGTTGGTCTTCGCTGTCAGATGGAGTATCTCCAAAGTCATCTCTAAAGAACTTTGAATGTGCTCCCATCTGGTCTAGTTCATTTGAAACATCCTGATGGGAATATGCTGTATTGTTGTACATAGCTGTTCCTGAAAATAATAAGATGTTGATCATTACAGTTATTATCAGTATTCTTTGTGTTGTTAATCCCATCTTATTCCGAGTACACCTTTTTTATGTAGTTTAATGCATAGTATGATCCGACTACCATTGTTAGCCAATATCCGCTTCCTACGATTATAGGCATCATTCCAGCTCCTACGAAGAATACGGTTGTCCCTACTCCTCCTGATCTTGTTCCTGTTTCTTCTTCCTGTGCTCCGAACAAGATGCCTGTTATTCCTGCTAAGAGGATTATCACTACCCATCCTATGAACCATTTTGTTTTTTCATCTATAAAATCAGGTTCAGATGTTATTGTTTTGTTTATAAATTGATATTCTATAGTAAAGTTTCTGTATGTTTCACCGTCTAGTATAAGTTCAAAGGTAATATCTTCTGTACCTGTCTGTGAAAAGTCTCTTTCTGGTATCAGTTCAAAGTAACCTATATCTTCTGAATCTAAAGATATAGTCTGGTTTCCTAATCCTATCCCTTTTCTATAAGATGTAGTATATGATACTGAACTTCTTCCGAGTGCGAGTATTCCTCCATATATTGTATTTGTTCTATCATCAAATCTTCTGGGTACTTGAAGATATATTCCTCTATCTGTTGAGATCAGGGATCTTTCTAATGTTATTATATAAGGGAATATGTCTGAGGTGTTTGTTAAGTCAGCATTTTTTGTTAAGTTTCTTTCATAGATGTAGCCGTCTTTTATTACTTCTAATAATATATCTGTTTTTGAGTCCATGTAGAATCTTAACATTCCCTGTGCATCTGTTAGTCTTTGACCTGCAAATAAGTATTCTTTTGTACTAAATATCTTTGGTTCTGAAAAGCTTAATCTTACTAGTGCATTTTCTAATGGTCTGTTACTTGTGTCCATTACTTTAATCCACAACTCTTTTGAAGGATTATCTATTATTGAGAGTGTCTTATTTATTTGGGTAGTCCAGTCATTTAGATATTCAAAGTATTGATAATAAAACTGATTTGACATATTACATGTTCCATTTCCTATATATACGCTTATCTTCTCTTGAGTAAGATTCTTCTGATTTGAAGCAAATGTAGAATTACAAAATGAATAAGTACTTTCACTTCCGTCTGAAATATATCCACTTCTATTTACTGGACTTCCATCTGAATCATAAAAAGTTAATATAAGTTCTTTAGGATCTAATTCAAGACTTATTGTTTCATTCATTTCTGAAATATTTAAATTAAATGTTTCATCTAAATTTAAATTAGAAAGATCTTTTACAACTGTGTTTATAAGGATGCTTTCTCCTCCGTTATCTATGATATCACTTAATTGGATTGTGATAGGGACACTTGAATATGAACTATTTATTGTGGTCATATTTACTTTTATGTTATCTAGAGTTGAACCGGTATAATCTGTTACAGATATTGTTATTATATGATCTATAGTATCATCAGCTATATATGCACTTGAACTATTTACTCCTGAGTGAGTTGTATTTACCCTACAATAAAATTCCAAAGCATCCATATAGTCAGTATTATTTATTTCATATTGATTTGAACTTTGTTCTGTCATTCTTGAATCGTTTAAGTTATAAATATAGTAACTTATAGATTCAGCATAAGGTGTTGGATTTGTATAAGTACAGTTTAATGTTATATTATTTCCAACCATAGCAGATGAATAAGTTCCTCCAAAATAAGATATATCTATCGGTTCGTGTATATGTATTGTCTTTTCTGTTGTTGAACTATTATCTCCTTTATCATTCGTACAATTTATAGTGTATACCCATTCTCCATTAGCTAAAATATTTCCAAAAGAAACAGCTTGTTCTAATCCTGAAGAGAGTCCGTTTTGTGTTCCTTCAACAGATCCATTTATATATAAAGTACAAGAAGTTGTATTTGATGAGTTGTATGTTGTATTAAATGTAATAGTAGTAGTGTTTATTATATCCCCATCATTAGGATAAGAATTATCTGATACATTTAATGTAATGCCTGAACTAGATCCACAAGGATTATAACCACTTCCTGAATTATAGAGATTCGAAATTTCTAGAGAAGTTAAACTCCGATTATATATTGCAAACTCATCCATTTTAAAATCACCTAATTGATCGTTTCTTGCACCTATTTGATATGTAGTATCTGTTGTTATTAAACTAGCCCATCCTCCAGTTTTCCCAGCTTCTGTTGTTTGTTTTGTTCCATTTAAATATATATCATAAGTTCCACTTGTTCCAGCACTTGCATTATAATTAAATACTAAATGATACCATGTTCCTACACTCATAGTTACATCTGCTCCAGTCATATCATTACCACTTGATTGTATAAATATAGGACTATCAGTTCCACCATCCCACCCTTTAGAGCATTGTCCTATGAATATATCATAATCTCCTGATTGTCCAAAAATTTGTTCCCAATTTGTACATCCAACTGATACTGCTTGGTCTGGATTGTACCAAAAAGAAAAAGCGTATAAATCTTCTGTTAATGGTTCGCTTATCTGGTCATTAGTTCCATCAAAATCTACTCCATCTGCTATAATACCATTACCTATTTGTGTTGGTTCATTATTTGCTGATTTTGTTCCATTATGTAATGGAGTTCCACTTAAATCTTCTATATCTACTCCATTAACAGTATCATTATCAAAAGAATAATAAACTACAGCATCATCCAAAGTAGCAAAAACAAAATTACATAATAGAATTATTCCAATTATCCATATCCATGTTTTGTTTACCATATTCTTAATTTTTTGTTGAAATACAGCAAGTAGCTGTATGAGGGTAGTTTGTCACTAAGTAATCCTCTGTCTTTTACAGGAAGGATGAAATATTTGCACTTCCTCTCCTTTTTGAACGTTTTTGCTATCTTATGTGTTTGTTCTCTTGAACCATATTTATCAAATAAATAATAGTCCTTTCCACTTATCTGTATTATTTTTTCTGCCATCTTTATTCCTCTGAATAACTATAGATAATCTCTTATCTACGGTTCAATCTTTTCCTTTGAATCCAAGCATTACTTGCCTGAATGGAAGGAATACTAGGTACATGATGTAACATGCTAAAACTCCTAGCCATCCTAGTATATGTGTAGTTGAATTTGCATCTGCATTTGATACTGTACTTGTACCACCGCTTACAGTGGATATTTGAAATGTCATATCTGTAAGACCTGCTAGTAATCCGTTTACTATCAGGAATATGATGATACATGCTATTGTTCCTAAGAACCAATACAATAGTCCTTTGAATATAGGGAATATGTTTGTTTTTACTTCTGGATTTGATGAAGATAATACAGCATAAAGAGGATATATGACTGTAGAGCAGATATACATAGCGAAGAAAGAGATCCAAACCATAGCACCAAGATAGGAGTTTGCTCCTGTTTCAGCTCTTTCTATGTTGATAACTGCATCTATCAAAGCTGAAAAGATTCTCCAACCTAAGTAGAATAGAATGTTCCCAAAGATGAACATTCCTACACCTTTACCTATTTCATCTATATTACTCATAAGTGCCACCTGCAAAGAAAAAGATATGTTTACAGGTAGAACTAATTAGAATTACTTTATAAGGCTACCTGATATGCTTAGTTTCAGAAGTAGCACAAGTGACACTTACAAGGTTTATAATGTCAGAACTATCTCTTCAACTCTTTCTTTATACTTTCAACATCTTGTTCTAGATGTCTTACTATCTTAGCTACTCTTATGATAGCAACTACGATAGTTCCTATAGACAATATATTGATTATTGTCCACATGTTGTACATAGACATATTCCCACCTCCATTGGGTTGATTATGAACAAGACAGTTAACGTTAGAGTCATTTTAATAGTTGAGGACTCACTTATTAACTGCCTTGCTTGAATTTGATAGTTTAACTTGGATCTTCTAACAATAATCCAAAAAACATTATTCCTATAATTCCTATTAATATACCAACACCTATTTTTATATATGCGTCTTTTCCCCAAAACATACCTATTGCAGTTACTACTCCTAAAATAGTAGAACAGATACATAAGGTTATATATTTGATAATATCTTTTTCTTGTTTTTTAGTTGTCATTTCTTTGCCTCCATTTCTTAAGTGATTTAGTTATACATTATGTCTGTAATAATGATTGTTACAAGAATTATATATATATCTCTTAGTGAAACCTTTGTTGGATTGCTCATTATAAGACTATAGAACTCTCCTTTTGTAAGTTCTTTCTTTATACAGATTTCATAAAGAAAAGTGATATCTGGTCTGTTTTTATCTTGCATTATCATTTTTATTGTCTGAACATGTATTTTTATTCTCTTTTCTTTTATTCATTATAATTAATTGAAGTTGTATTAAATCCTGATCTTAAGGTTAATTTATGTCCTTTTTCTAAACATATCATATAGTCTTTTCCATTAAGCTTCATATAAGTATCACAATTTCTACAATAATATATCACTTTATCCTCATCTCTTTAAAGTTCCCACATTTACAACATACTATAAGGCTTCTCCATTGTTTGTGGTCTGTCTTTTGTTTGCAAATCTTACAATATAATAATTCTTTTTCCATTTTACAGAAAGGATAGTTTGCGCATAGCATCTTGCCTTTAGCTGCTATTTGATTTCCTTTTTTGATATGCTTTTTTGCTTTTTCTTTAGTTGTCATCTTCATCTCCTTCTAATAATTCCATAAAAGCACTATCTTCCATTATCTTTTTATGTTTTCTACAAAGTTTGATATTAGATATATGTTCTAAATCTAAACCTTTGTTATTACAATCTTCGGCATCACATTTCATCTTATCTTATTTCCTTCATTGTTATTAAACTCTTTTCCCATACGCAAGTGTAGGAAAATCTCATCCGAAAAGTCAAATCTATGAGGTGACATTCCACTACCCTAAACTATATATAAGTATCACAATAAAGGAAAACAAAAATAATCCTAATATAATCAAACCCCACATTCTCTTATAAGCTTTTTCTATTTCGTAACACTCTTTTTTCATTTCTTTATAGGTTTGATTGAAAGTATATAGTGTAATAGCCCAAACTACAATATTTGTGAATATTTGTTTGAATGTGGGTATTTTGTTTTCCTTCATATTTTAAGCCCTATAACTTTGATTGAATTTAATATCAGTCCTTATTAAGTGAGTGCGAAGTACCTTTAGAGTTTAAATCAGGTGCGTTCTTTATTCTTAATGTAAATGGTATTCTGAATCCTTTTGGTGACCATTTTGAATAGAATAAATAATAACAATATCCTATTTTGGTTAGTTTTCTTAATTGGTTTCTGGGTTTGTCATATCTTTTATAATTAACTTTTTTAATTTCTAGTAACCAACCAAAAAATAGATACCAAAAGCTATAAGCTACTTGCCAAATTTCGTGATACCATCTTTTTTTCATTTTCCCTCTTGTTTTATGAACTTATTTTTAATATTATTAAATACTGTTTCAGCGATATTTCTTTGATTAACATAAGCTATTCCTTTAATAAAAAACTTATTCTCAATCTCTTCAAATATCTCTTTGGCTTGCTTTTTCTTAGCTATACGTATATTTTTAGCCATTATTTCTAAATATTCCTTTTCTTGTTCTTTATTTGTCATTTTTTTACCTCTTTTATTTAAATTACTCATTTATTCATTATTTTCTGTTTATATCTTCTGTGTTTTCTCATAGCTTTTGTATGCTTTTCTCTATCATAGTATATTGCACTTCCTCCTCTTTCTGCTCTCCTTTGAAGGTCTTGTTTATATTTATCTGGATCACCTATAAACTGGATTAATCTTCTGGAAACATGAAAAGCTCTTGCTAACTTTCTTTGAGATATCTTTCCATATAACTTTTTTATCTTTACCCTCTCTTCCTCAGTTAATTTAACACGCCTATCTTTTCCTTTAGGTAATTTTATCTTATCTGTTTCAAATTTGTATGGCATTTATCTTGCCCATTTGTTTTTTACCATATTATCACCATAATTTCTGATACATGGTTTGACTATATTTAGGGTTTCTGTTCTTAGTGAACCCCACATTAAAGTTTTTGGAAATTGCCAGATTGTCCCTCTTCGCTGTGCGGGACTTTTGAGTTGTCTGGCTCAACTCCTTGTAGCGAAGCATGATTTCCAAAAGTTTAATTTAAGGGGTTTGCGTTAAGAAATCCCTACCTTCAGGTGGACTTATTTTGGGAGTATGTTATCTTGTTCCTCTTTAAGATTACTTGTGATACTTGCTGATAATATAAAAAGATAAGTTATTATAGATATTATCACCACTTTTAACCAATATACAAACCCTGTATAATTATCATAAGTTTTAATCATAATTATGAGTGCTATCATTAATATAAACCATTCCCAAAAATCTTTGGATTTATATTCTTTTGTCATTTTATTCCTTATTTCTCCTTCTTTTTCTTCCTTTTTATCAAATTTGTATATCATAGTTAAAATATCTCAAATCTAAAATCTTCCCATTTACTTGACCATTTCTTTATTTCTATACACTTCCATCCACCTTGTAAAATCAAATAACCATTATATGGTTCATTCATCCAAATCTTTTCTCTACAAATTGGGCAAATTGTATATTTTAAGATTATATCTTCTTGAAGTTTAAACCTTTTCCAAAACGCTCTCTTTTTTGTTTTTTTAAACATAAACATCGCTTCCAAAAAAGAAGGAGACTTTAATTGTGAATCCATTTCCCATTCAAACTCTTCCCCTTTCTTTTTATAAACCCCTTCTTCCAAATCTCTTTCTTCTACAATTATTTTTTCGCAATGTTCTACAATTATTTTTTTCATGTATATACC
>WJJM01000070.1 GCA_014729675.1 Candidatus Woesearchaeota archaeon
GGGACAGGAGAGTGCAACGTGGCTCGAAGTAGGAGCGAATGGAATGAGCGACGACATCGAGAGTTTTTCCCTTATCAAAGCGACCAAAGGGAGCCTATCTTGTGATCTAAACTATTTTTAGGGGAAAAATTTTGTATAGCACATATTAAGCGAAGATGGGGGTCTTAAAGGCTGAGAAAGGGGAATTTAGAGGTTTGAGGATCTTAAGAACAGGTTATGGGATCAGGTTTAAGAACATGTTGAATCAATTAAGTTGTTTTTACTATTACTAAATCAGTATACTAAATAGTAACATTTATATAGCAATATAACTTATTGCACATATTGGGGGAGGTTATACATAAATGGTAATACTATTTGACCAATACAATCTGCCGGATGATGTGTTTAAGGTAATATTTGCTACAGAGCAGCAGGTTACTGTAGGAAGATTGCTTATCAAGCATATAAAAGAGAACAATGGGAGCATAGGCAAGACAGAGATGAGCATGTTTGCCACAAAGCTCCACGAAGGATCATTGGTAGATTCTACTGCTGAGAAAATCCCTTTTAAAAAAGAGATTCCAAAGATAAGTTATAACAAAAGACAGTTCTATGACAGGATCCTGACACCTATGAAGTCAATGGGTCTTATTGATTATGATCTCTACAAGAAAACATACACTATAAGCGATAGATTCAACAAGCTTATGATTAAGATAGGCCTTATGTGGCTGAGAGAAATCAGATAATTCTTAAAAAAAGCTTATTTGCGCTTTAATCTAAAAATGAAGAGTTATAAAACAAAAACTTTATAAATAAGCTATTATTTGATATCCATTGGTGATATTGATGGCTGAGAAAAGAAAAACACAGATAATTCCTAAAGCTCCGGTAGCTAGGATACTTATGAATGCAGGAGCAAAAAGAGTTTCAGCAGAGGCTGTTGAAGAATTCGCAGATATAATCCAGGATATTGCTCTCGGAGTAGGGGAGAAAGCTATAAGGATAGCAAAGCATTCCGGAAGAAAGACAGTGCACGGCGAAGATATAAAGATAGCTTCTAGATGATTTTTATTTTTCTAAAAGCTTTATAAATAGCTTTTTCTTTTATCATATTATGAGAGATGCAAAAGATATTACATCCTGCTTTGATGGCAGCATGAAAGAATTTAAGGGGCTTGTACAGGCTGCTTATGAAGCTCTGCCTGAGAAAAAAGCATTAGTTGTGCATGGAGAATATCATAAGGAAAGGGTCAACAGGCCTGAAGATGGATATATGCCTTCTTATGACGAATGGTCCAGATATTCTGTAAAAGACATATTTAAAGGAGAGGATGTATTCTCAAGAAAATTCTCTGAGAGTTATCTTAATACAAAGATAGTCATGAGTGCCCTTAACAATGCTTTTTCAGATATGGGCCTGAAACCCGAGTTTGACAGATCAACAAACAGCATCTATCTAAATAATTAAATTTATATAATAAGCGTTCATTTCTTTGCTCATGGAAGACATCATAAGAAAATATGCACTGGATAATGCTGTAAAGTTTGAAGGAAAAGCAAATCCCGGAGCAGTTATAGGAAAAGTATTGAAAGAGGATCCTTCTTTAAAAGAGAATATGAAAGAAGTTTCTAAAGAGATAAATTCTATAATAAAAGATGTCAATTCATTAGGCCTGGAAAGACAAAAAAAAGAACTGGAGAAATATGCAAAAGATCTGCCTGAGAAAAAGCCTGAGAAAAAGAAAGGCTTAAAGGAATTGAAGAATGTTTCTAATAAAGTGGTGATGAGGTTTGAGCCTTCCCCTTCAGGGCCGATGCATCTGGGGCATGCTTATGCGTTGTCATTGAATTCTGAATATACAAGAAAATATGATGGGAAACTGATATTGAGGATAGCTGACACCAATCCTGAGAATATCTATGAGCCTGCTTATGAGCTGCTTCCTGAAGATGGGGTATGGCTGACTAAGAAAAATATCAGTAAAGTTTTTGTTCAGTCTGAAAATCTTGGAAAGTATTATGATTATGCTGAAAAATTAGTCTCTATGGGAAAGGCTTATGTCTGCGAATGCTCATCTGATAGGTTCAGGGAGCTGATATTTAAGAAAGAACAATGTCCCTGCAGAAGATTGAGCAAGAAAGAGCATGAAGAAAGATATGCAAAGATGTTTTCCAGCTATAAGCCGGGAGAGGCTGTCTTGAGACTGAAGACAGAGCTTAATCATCCAAATCCTGCTATGAGAGATTTTCCTCTTATGAGGGTAAATGAGCATGAGCACCCAAAACAGGGAACCAGATACAGGGTCTGGCCTTTGATGAATCTTGCTGTTTTTGTAGATGATGTTGAACTGGGCATAACACATATATTAAGAGCTAAAGATCACATGGACAATGCAAAAAGGCAGGAGTATCTTTACAATTATCTTGGCAAGCCAATTCCTGAAACTATCTTCATAGGAAAGATAAATTTTGAAGGCATGCCGATGTCCTGCTCAAAGGTTAGAGTTTTGATAGAAGAAGGAAAATATTCAGGCTGGGATGATATAAGGCTGCCTTTTTTAAGAGCATTGAAAAGAAGAGGCTATACTCCAGAAGCTTTCATCATATATGCATTGGATGTAGGAGTTACACAGACAGACAAGAGTGTTGATAAAGAAGAATTCTTTAAAGCCTTAAACCATTTTAATAAAGAGATTATAGACGATAAATCAGACAGGTATTTTTTTGTTTCAGAACCTGAAGAGATAGTTATTGAAGGAGCTCCTGAACAGGAAGTTAAGCTTATGAAGCATCCTGAGCATAAGAAAAGAGGGTACAGGGAATTTAAGACGCATGATAGGTTCTATATCTCTAAAGATGACCTTAAGTTGTTTAAGGATGGCGAGATGGTCAGATTGATGGACTGTTTGAACTTTAAGAAGAAAAAAGATAAGTTTGTTTTTGATTCTACTGATCATTCAAAATACAAGGAAGAAGGCAGGTATATAATCCACTGGCTGCCTGCCTTGGGAAATCTTGTTGATGCTGAAATTCTTATGCCTGACGGTTCTTTGATTAAAGGTTATGCAGAGTCTGCTGTCAGTAGATTGAAAGTTGGAGATATTGTCCAGTTTGAAAGAGTAGGCTTCTGCAGATTAGATAAAAAAGAAAAAGATAAGATTATTTTTTGGTTTGGGCATAGATAGATTTATATATCTTATACATCTCTTAAATCATATGAAAGGGTTCTTAAGATCGATACTTGGAAAATTAAAAGACGATTCTAAACTTGACAGGGATGTAAGATCATACTCAAAAAAGATAATTGAAGATTCAGCTTTATTTGATAAGACAGTCTTAGAGAGGAATTCTTTGCTTAACAGGATAATCTCAAGAAATAAAAAAGGCATCGCTGCAAAGGCTTTTGAGGACAGGCTTTTGAGGACAGTGAAAAAAGAAGAAGATATCATAGATTCCCTGCTTGAAGAGATAAAAGAGATAACACTAAAGGAAGAGGAACTCCTCTTAAGGGATGTTGAAGAACCTAAGCAGGCATTAGATGATCTAAGAGAGAATATAGAAGATATCTTTACCTACAGTTTAAGTCTGTCTCCAGAAGTCCCAAATATGCTCAAAAAATTACATGAAAGATTAAGCATATCATTAAAAGCTTTATCAGATGCTGCTGGAGATGAAATAGAGATTGTAAAGGATGATTTCAGGATATTAAGGCAAAACAAGGATATTTCTGTTTCTTCTATCAATTCTATAGATTCCCTGGAAAGGCTTATCGGTTCAAAAGCAGAAGAAAGCAAGGCTATAAGCAAAGCGATAGAATCTTCCTTGAATTTATTAGATAAGGCAAGCAAAATTCTAAACAAGAGCATTATCTCTAAGAAAGCAGATACATTAAAAAAGATAGACAAGATAAGAAAAGACATAACCAAGATCATGAGATACATAAGCAAGAGGCTTGATATCTCAAGGATCATAATAAACTATTCTATACAGATATTCTTCATGCTGAACAATAATCGGGAAGCAAGGATAGAAAAAGTTAGAGAAGTTTTAAAGGGCAATATCCTAAAAAGAATAGAGTCAGTTGAATCTCAGGAAAACAGAAGCATAAAACTTATGATAAAGAAACTTGAGAGTAGTTCAAGATTCTACTTAAAACAACTGAAAAGAAATGAACTTCAGGTTAGATCTGTAATGGAAAGGACATTCAATGAATATCCTCAAGTTAGAGAGGCAAAAGAAAAGGATCAGTCTTCTTTAGATACAGTAGAGATAAAAAAGGACAGGGCTGCTTAGTTTATAATCCCTGAAATACCCAAATTCTTATGTTTTAGCCGAAATATTTATAAATCAAAGCTTGTTTTTTAACTATATAACTAATGCGAGGTGCATAAAATGTTAGTAGTAAAAGCAAAGATAAAAGAAGCTATTCCTGGATATAATGCATCAGGAGAACTTGCAGAAGCTCTGGATAAGAAATGCGAAGAGCTATTGAAGAAAGCTGCTGAAAGAGCAGAAGCAAACGGAAGAAAAACAGTTATGGCTAAGGACTTATAAGTTTTTTATTTTTTTTATTTCTATATTTCGACATATGGAAACATTTATATATCAACAATTTTCTATATGATATATGCCTGATGATAAGCTTGCAAGAGCATTAGGATCAAGGATAAGAAGAAACATACTCCATCTGCTTATAAAAAAAGAGATGTCAGTCCATGAGATAGCAGAACAGTTTGACCTTTCTGAAGTCAACGCTTCAAAACATCTGAAAAAGCTTTATGATCTTGGACTGCTTGACACTAAGACTGAAGGAAGGGAAAGGTATTACTCTATCAGGATCCCTGAAATCAGGTCATTGATAAAGGAGTATGATAATGTAGCTGCAAAGATAGGAGGTTAAAAGATGCCGAACATTCCAAGAAAAGAGCAAGCAAAGCTGATGTCTGAGCAATATGAGATTGACCAGCTCTGCGCAAAGGATGCTATGATAAAGCCCGTATTTCTTTTTCCAGAAGACAGTTCAGAGACGATACTAAAAAAATTGAAAAAAGAGCATGTAAATTCCTGCATAGTGATAAGTAAAGAAAGGAAGTTTATAGGGGAGATAAGCGATAATGACATAATAAAACTTTTTTTACATCAGACTAGATTTGAGCCGCTTGTAAAGATCCTGAACAGAGGCTATCGCAGGGAGTTTATCCATAAAAAAGCTAAAGATCTGGCAAATAAGCATAAGCACTCTGTAAATCTGGAAACTCCTATAAATGAGGTTATCAAACTTGTATACAGGAAAGGTTTTGAATATGTGCCTGTCCTGGACAGCAAAGAAAAAGTAGTGGGGGTCATAACGCCAAGCAGCCTTATCGATCTTCTTGAGGACTATTGAGATGAATCCAGAGATATTTACTGAACTAAGCATGATCCTGCTCATCACAGTAGTCGTAACAGGAATAATGAAGATATTAAGACAGCCTTCGATAATTGGATATATCATAAGCGGCATATTAGCAGGGCCATTTGTCTTCAATATAATAGATTCACATGATACATTAAATGCATTTTCACATATAGGCATAGCACTTCTTTTATTCTTGGTAGGATTGAACCTCAACCCAAGAGTTATCAAGGATGTAGGAAAGATATCCTTGGTAACAGGGCTTGGGCAGGTCATATTCACTACCTCTATAGGTTTTGTCATAATACGATCATTTGGATTCTCCACACTTGCTTCATTATACATCGCAGTGGCTCTTGCATTCAGCAGTACGATAATAATAATGAAGCTACTGTCTGACAAACGTGACCTTGAATCATTGTACGGAAGGATATCTATAGGTTTCCTTATAGTGCAGGATTTCATAGCCATAGTTATCTTACTCGCAATATCAACCTTAAACACAAAGGTAAATATGGCATCTATGGCTTTTGAGACAATACTAAAAGGGATAGGAGGGATATTGGTATTGTTCTTATTGACGATATATTTACTTCCAAAACTTACGAGGATGATAGCCAAATCTCAGGAATTTTTGCTCCTCTTTTCATTGAGCTGGTGTTTCATAATAGCATCTGCTTTCCACTATCTTAACTTTTCTATAGAGGCTGGTGCATTGCTTGCAGGCATAACCCTTTCAATGTCCCCTTATCATTTTGAGATAAGTTCTAGGATGAGGCCGCTTAGGGACTTCTTCCTGATACTTTTCTTCATAGTGTTGGGATCAAAGATGATATTTTCAAACATATTTGCAAACCTGCCTGGAATCCTGATTTTCTCATTCTTTGTACTGGTAGGGAATCCACTGATCGTCATGATACTTATGGGCCTGCTGGGCTACACAAAAAGAAACAGTTTCTTATGCGGCCTTACTGTGGCCCAGATAAGTGAGTTCTCTCTTATAGTGATAAATATGGGTGTTTCTGTAGGGCATCTAAGCAGCAGCATTTTGTCTTTGGTTACAGCAGTAGGGTTGATAACTTTTGCAGGATCAACATATATGATAATGTATTCGCATAAGATATATCCAAAACTTTCTAGATTTTTGTCTATATTTGAGAAAAAAGGCAAGAAAGTGGATGAACACAAGTATCATGAGCATGATGATCATGACATAGTGATTTTCGGATATGACCGGATAGGTTTTGATATCCTGGAGTCGCTTAAGAAGATAAAAAAGAAGTTCCTGATAATAGATTATGATCCTGAGATAATCACAAAACTTTCTAAAGATAATTATGATTGTATGTATGGTGATGCCAATGATTCTGAGCTGCTGGAAGAACTCAATCTTTCGCAAGCAAAGATGGTGATATCTACTATTCCTGAGATGGACACCAACCTCCTTATAATAAAGAAGGTAAAGGAGATAAACAAGAAGGCCATCATAGTAGTAGTATCGCATCATATCGAAGAAGCTGAAAGGCTGTATGAAGAGGGTGCAACATATGTCATCATGCCTAACTTCCTTGGAGGGCAGCACTTCTCTACACTTCTTGAAAGAAACAAACTCAAGATGGAAAAGTTTCTAGAGGAAAAGATAGCCCACATAGAGCACATAAAAAAAAGGAAAAAAGCAAGGCACAAGCATATAGGGAACAGAAGATAATACAAAAGATATATAAATGCCTGTTGCAGGACATATATCATGATCAAGGCAATACTATTTGATTTGGACAATACGCTTTATGATTATACATATGCTCATAAAGTAGCCATTAAAGCCGCATTTTATGAACTTCGGAAACACATCAGAATATCATATAGCCATTTTTCCAAACTATACAAGATCTCTAGAGATGAAACCCATAAGGAGCTTGCAGGTACTGCTTCTGCGCATAATCGGATATTATATTTTCAGAGATTGATAGAAAAGACAGAGAATACTATCAAGCCGGATATAGTCTTAAAGCTATATGATTCATATTGGAATACGCTTTTAGATAACATGAAGATTTTTCCAGGATCTCTTGAAGTTTTGAAATACTGCAGAGAGAATGATATCAAGACAGCGATAGTCTCTGATCTGACTACCAGGATACAGTTAAGAAAGCTCAAGAAACTGGGCATAAGCGGATATGTGGATGTGCTTGTGACCTCAGAAGAAGCAGGAAGTGAAAAACCTCATTCGATAATGTTCCTGTTGACATTAAATAAATTAAAGATCTGTCCTGAAGAAGCTGTTATGGTTGGTGATAATGCTGTTGCAGACATCGAAGGAGCAAATTTTGTAGGATTAACTACAGTTCTTCTGAAAAAAGGGAATCTTTCAAAGATGCCAAAAGAAGAATATAAGAAACCAGATTATTCTATAAAAAACATCAAGGGATTGATAAAAATAGTGGACGATCTGAATCATATAGAAGAAGGATATATAAAATTCAAATGCCATCTTAAAAAAACAAAGCCTGTCTCAAAAAAGAAGATAAAAGATCTCAATAGATACAGGCAAAAACTATATAATCTTGGATTGATAGGAGCATATCCCAACAAAGTGGGTTACGGCAATTTAAGCAAAAAAGATGAAGATATAATCATCACAGGAACAGCTACAGGCAATTATAAAAAGCTGGAAAATAAGCATTACAGCAGGATAACAGGATATGATCTTAAAAAAAATGAACTTTGGTGTGAAGGGCAGATAAAAGCCTCTTCTGAAAGCATGACGCATGCAGCATTATATGGGTGCAGTGAAGAAATAGGTGCAGTCTTGCATGTACACAGCATAAAGATGTGGAAGAGATATCTCAATAAGCTTCCAACTACTTCAAAAAAAGCAGCATATGGCACTCCTGAAATGGCAGATGAGATGAAAAGGCTTTACAAGAAAACAAGCTTCAAAAATAAAAAGATAGCCGTTCTAGGCGGACATAAAGAAGGCATAATCTCTTTTGGAAAGGATCTGAAGGAAGCTTATGATATCCTTTTAAGCTATCTAAGATAGATTTAACCCAACATCAGGTTTTATGGTTTATTTTCTATTCATAAAAAACTGAAAATTTTATATAATATATGTTAAACAAAATAGAATAGAGATTAAGAGATTGCACAGGGTGCAGTGGCTCCCTGCTCACCCAAATCCAAATTTCCAGCTCTGAAAATCCTTTGCTGCAGCCATATGGGTCGCTTCAGGAGTTTCGAGGAAAATTTGGACCCTTCCTGTTCCTGAAGTTAAACTCACCTTTTTAGAATACATAAAAGAGCACATTAAGACAAAGAAATAGAAAATAATATTTTTTTCTCCTATTCGATAGGAAAGACTCGCTTAGCCCTCTCAGGATAGATAGCAAAAACTTCGTTTTGGATTTATAGGTTAGTTTCCTTAGTCTTTCCAACTAAAATTAAAAAAGTTTATAACTATGATGGATTAAATGGGATTAATATGGATACAAAAATAATTAAAATAAATCCAAAAAATCCAGAAATTTCTAAAATAGAAATAGCATCGAAAATATTGAAAAAAGGAGGTTTAGTAGCCTTCCCTACAGAAACAGTTTATGGTTTAGGTGCCAATGGATTAAATAAGATAGCCGTTAAAAAAAGTTTTGTAGCAAAAGGAAGACCTCAGGATAATCCGTTAATCCTTCATGTTTCAGATATAAATCAAGTGAATTCTTTAGTTAAAGATATCCCTGATAAAGCAAAAACACTAATGGATAAATTTTGGCCAGGTCCACTTACTATAATATTCAAAAAATCTAAATTAGTTCCAGACATCGTTACTTGCGGTTTAGATAGTGTTGCAATAAGAATGCCAAAAAATAAAATCGCATTAGAACTGATAAATTCTTCAGGTTGCCCTATCTCTGCACCCTCTGCAAATTTATCAGGGAAACCTAGCCCAACAAATGCAGCACATGTTATAGATGATTTAAAAAACAAAATTGATGTAATAATTGATGGTGGGCAAGTTGAAATAGGTATAGAATCAACTGTTTTAGATTTGACTCAAAAAATTCCTTCTATCTCAAGACCAGGAAAAATTACAAAAGAAAATTTAGAAAAGGTCATAGGAGATATAAAAGAAAATGTAAAATCAAAAAAACCAAGATCTCCTGGAATGAAGTACAAGCACTATTCTCCTAATGCAGAGGTGATTATAATAAATGAGGAGGAAGATCTTAAAAAGATTTTAGATGATCATTTAGGTAAAAAAATAAAAATTTTAGATTATTCAAATGAAATAGATATGGCAAGTAGGCTATTCAAAGATTTTAGGGATTGCGATAATAAAAAATATGATGTGATTTTAGTAAGGTCTGTTAAAGAAAAAAATTTTGGATGTGCAATAATGAATCGGCTTAGAAAAGCCAGCTGCATTAAAAATAAGGAAAGTATCTGAGTAGAATAGATTCCTAAATCCCAGATTTAGCTTCTGTTTTAACTGTGGGATACAGGATAGCCCTTCAGGGCGTATAAGAAAGACTGTAAGGTGGAGCAGTTTCATATGCACATCTTACATAAACTGTTATGCTTATAGAAACATGTGTTTTTTTGGTCTTTTTATAGGGCTTATTTTATGGCTAGTTATGATACTTTCAAGTCTTCCACAACATCTTTTTTATTATCAGCACATCATGCAGCCCAAATTAATAAAGATAAATCTGCCATGCAGGTGTTTTCTTTGGACCATATTCGTTTAAGAATTTAGGAAGGCCTGCTTTCTTCCATAAATGCAAAGCTCTTTGTTTGAGTGTTGTTTTCTTTTTCATGGTTGAGTATGCTCCAACCACACCCTTAGAGTCTTATGACTCTTTGAGGGTTATAATATTTTCGGTGACTTTCTACAAAGGCTCTTTATCAAGAACATTTATAAACTCATTTCTATACTTGATGCTTATGGAAAAGATAGGATTTTATCTGATGGATATCACGTATAAGATAGAGGAGAACAAGCCAGTTCTATATCTGTTCGGAAAGACAAGGGAAGGGAAGCAGGTCTGTGTATTGGACAGGAATGTTGAGCCTTATTTTTATGTGCTGCTGAAAGATGAAGATAACATAAAGAATTTTATAGAGAAAATAGTCAAGATAGAGACAGAAGAAAAGGACAGGACAGCAAAAGTTACAAGAGCTGAGGAGACTGAAAAAAAGTTTCTTGGAAAGAAAAGAAAAGCTGTAAAAGTCTATGTGCAGATCCCTCCGGATGTTCCAGTAATAAGAGAGATAATAAAAGACTGGGATATGATAGAAACTGTTCTTGAATATGATATCCCTTTCAGGAGAAGATATCTTCTTGACAAGAAGATAACACCTATGATGCTTGTAGAGGCAGAGGGGGAATTCATAAATATCAGATCAAAAGTCCCTGTCCTTGATGCAGAAAAGATATCAACTGATGAGGACTCCATAAAAGAGCCAGACATCATAGGATTTGACATAGAGACATATAATCCTGAAGGCAAGAGATTCAAGCCTGAAGAGCATCCGATAATAATGCTTGCTTTCTACGGCAAAGACTATAAAAAAATAATAACCTGGAAGAGATTTAAGACAGAAGATAAGGATATAGAGTTTGTTGACGGAGAAGTGGATCTTTTGAACAGGTTTAAGGAAGTACTGAAAAAAGAAAAGCCCGACATCCTGACCGGCTATAATTCTGACGGATTTGACCTGCCCTATATAATAACAAGGGCAAGAAAATATGACATAGATATGGACATAGGTCTTGACTATTCAACACTAAAATACAGGAAAGGAAGGTCTGAGCAGATACTTATAACAGGGATAGTTCATCTTGATGTTTTCAAGTTCATAAAGAAAAGTTTTGGCAGAAGCCTGGAAACATATTCGTATTCTCTTGATTCTGTAGCTGCAGAGCTTTTGGGTGAAAAGAAAGATGATGTAGACATGGATACCCTTGCAGGCTCATGGGACAGCAATAAAGGCCTTGAAGTGTTCTGCAGATACAATCTTAAGGATGCTATGCTTGCATACAAGCTCTGCAAAGAGGTGCTTCCGAACATAGAAGAGTTTGTAAAGATCATAGGGCTTCCCATATATGATATTAACAGGATGGGATTTTCCCAGATGGTGGAGTGGTACATCCTTAAGCAGGCACAGGAACATGGAGAGCTGGCTCCGAACAAGCCGCATCATGACGATATAAAAGAGAGGATGGGAAAAAGATATAAAGGAGGGTTTGTATTTGAACCCAAGCCTGGGTTGTACAGCAATATAGCTGTGTTTGATTTCAGGAGCCTGTATCCTACGATAATATCCTCTCACAACATCGGATTATCCACATTAGACTGCAGCTGCTGCAGAGATTCTTCTGAAAAGGTTCCTGGAGAGGATTATTGGTTCTGCAAAAAGAAAAAAGGATTTCTTCCAAGCCTTGTAAATGACCTGATAGAAAGAAGGGCAAGAGTCAAGGAGATATTAAAGGAAAAAGAAGACAGGATGCTTGAGGCAAGATCAAACTCATTAAAAGTGCTGGCAAACAGCTTTTACGGATATCTTGGATTTTATGCAGCAAGATGGTACTGCATGGAATGCGCAAAAAGCGTTACAGCATATGGAAGATATTACATAAACAAGGTCATAAAACAGGCAAAAAAGAACGGCTTTGATGTGATATATTCTGATACTGATTCTATATTTCTTGCACTAGAGGACGAGAAAGAGGAGAAAGCAAAGAATTTTGTAGAGAAGCTTAATCAGGACCTTCCGGGCATAATGGAGCTTGAGTATGAGCAGTTCTATCCTTCAGGAATATTTGTAGGTGTAAAACAGGGAGCTTTTGGAGCAAAAAAGAAATACGCTTTGTTGAGCAAAGAAGGCAGCCTTAAGATAACAGGATTTGAGACAGTAAGAAGAAACTGGAGCCTTGTTGCCAAGGAGACACAGGAAAAGATATTAAATATAATATTAAAGGAAAAAGACAAGGAGAAAGCAGTCAACTATGCAAGGTCAGTGATAAGGGACATAGAGGAAAAGAAGATAGAGAATGAAAAGATGATAATCAACACTCAGCTTCAGAAGGAGGTTGAAGAATATGCTTCTGTAGCACCTCATGTAGAGATTGCAAAGAGGATGAAGGAAAAAGGCGTAGATGTCGGACCTGGAAGCATGATACAGTTCATAGTCAGCAATAAGCAGGGCATAATAAGAGAAAAAGCAAGGATTCCTTCAGAAGTGGAAAAGGGTGATTATGATGCAGAATATTATATCCACAACCAGGTTGTTCCTGCTGTAGCAAAGATATTTGAGGTTCTTGGATACGATAAGGAAGATCTTTTTGAAAAAGACCAAAGCCAGCTAGGAGATTTCTTTTGAGCTGAATATTTGAGAGATTCTCTCATTTAGATTGAGGAGTTTTTGATATGCAGGTTCAAGTTTCTGCCTGTGTTCTTCAGGGAGCTTTCTTATCTTTTTTTCTGCTTCTCTCCTGAAGATATTCTTTTCATAAAGCATCTTGCTGCATTCTGCCTTTATCCTGCTGCAAAGCTCTCCTTTTCCTGATCTGTATGACTGCCAGGCCTGTTCTATATTAAACAATCTTTCTTTAAAATATGATATCTTTTCATAGAGAAAATTGTTTACCTTGTCTGCTTCAAGAGAATCATGAGTTATGGTTATCATATGATGGCCTTTGATAGCATTTGCAACATCTTCTGGAAAATGCCCCTTGAACCCCTTAGATACATATCCTGCAAATGCAGGTAGGATGTGTTTTCTGTATTCGCTGCTGTATGGCTTAAAGAATGACTGTCTTGCCAGTGAATAAAGAAAAGCCCTTGTCTCTGTCTTTCCAACATCTCTTGAAGCTTTTGGCCTTGGTCCCAGGTTGCTGCGCAATATTTTGCATCTTTCAAAATAGTTCTTCCCTTCTTTATCATACAATCTTGAAAGAAGGTTCTTGTAATCATCTATTATCTGCTGCCTGTCCTTCCCTTCAAGAGGGGTAAAGTTAAGCTCAAAATCATGTGTGTTGTTTCCGTAGGAATCCTTAAGAAGCCTGTCTTCTTTTTTCAGTCTTTCATAGAGCCTTGAGCCTTTTACTGCAGTCAGGAGCCCGGCCATCACAGAAGGGATCCCTGTCTGCTGGGAAAAATCAAATATCCTGTCGCAGATATCAGAAGGGTCATTGTCATTCCCTACTATGAATCCGGCTGTTATCTCCATGCCATAGCCTTGTATCTTTTTTACATCTTCAAGAAGATCTGTATCCACATTATGCAGTTTGTTCATAGACCTTAACACTTCTTTGTCAGGAGTCTCTATGCCTACAAACACCATGTTAAATCCTGCATCTCTCATCTGGGACATGAGCACCTCGTCTTTTGAGAGGTTTATACTGGCTTCTGTAAAAAAACTGAAAGGATAGTCATGCTTTTTCTGATAATCTATAACCTCTGTAAGGACCTGCTTTACCTTTGATATACTTCCTATGAAATTATCATCCACTACAAAAACAGAACCCCTATATCCAAGACCATGCAGCGTGTCAAGCTCTTTTATCATCTTTTCAGAAGACTTAAGCCTTGGCTTGTGGCCGAACAATGTGGGCTCATTGCAGAACTCGCAGTCAAAAGGGCAGCCTCTTGAAAGCTGGACAGCCATAGAGCCGTATTTTTCAATATCAAGAAGATCGAATCTTGGAACTGCTGAATCAGAGATGTCCGGCTTTCCATCCGCAACCTTAATATCAGAGTCTTCTCTGAAGAAGCTTAAAAGATTTTCAAGCTCTTTTTCGTCTATCTTTTTTTCATCAGGCTTTTTTCTTATTACATGTCTTGCATATGCTTTCTTTGCTGTGCCTTTTTCAAGATCAGATATAAAATACTCTAAAACCCCTGATTCTGCTTCACCTATTATAAAATGATCTGCTCCATCTATCTCCCTGTAATATTGGGTAGGATACGGACCTCCTGCGATTATAGGAATGTCTTTATCATAAGATTCTCTTACCTTTATGATTTTCTCTATAACATTTTCAAGAGAGTCTTTCTGTATTATCATAGAAGAAGTGAATACTGCATCTGCATTCTTTATATGATCATCCTTTAAAGGCTCGATGTTCATATCTATAAGATTAAGATTGTAATCAGAAGGAAGCATGGCAGCAACAGTGATAAGGCCAAGAGGAGGCATGGATGCCTTTTTTCCTATAAATGGGAGAGCATGGTGATAGCTCCAATATGTATTCTTTGGAATCTCCGGATACACCAGCAGGATATTTTTTGGCATTATTATACCTCTTTTAAGATGATGAGGCTATATTCTTTATAAATTTATTCATTGAAAATACCAATAATCTTTTATATGAAAATGTTTCTTTTTTCCTAAAGGGGTGATAGTGGCATTAGGTGCAGTGATGGAAGAGTCAGACGAATATCATGGATTCTGGGAAAATGATCAGGAAAGGTTTATTCTTGAAGATAAGATAGATAAGGCTATCAAGGAATCATATTTTAACATATACAAAAAAGAGATAAAAAGAGAGAGTTTTAACATATTTCAGGATATAATGCTTGCCAGATGCAGCCTGGACTGGATATTCTATGGGATAGATCTTCCTGAATCTGTGTGCAACAAGATAATAAAGACTCCTTTTTTCAGGGAGGATTTTCACAAACTGAGCTATCTTCTTATGGTCAATGGTTTTTCAGAGGCAGTAGATGCAAGATGTTTTGAAAAAAGTATACATACATCAAAGATAGAAAAACTTTTTGATAATTACAAACAGTCTATAAAAGACAAAGATATCGCAAATAAAATTGAAGAGGATCTTCTTGACTTTGACAGAAGCATAGATATTGTAGATAGATTATCTGAGGAAATCCATGAAAATATAGAAGCAGGGTTTGAGGTGATGAGTGAAAATGTTTTCAGGGCATTTGAACAAGACCTTAGTATACAATATGAACTAAACACAGGAAGGATGTATGATAATATAGCTCCTCTGCTGGTCAAGGCTGACATGATACTTTCAGGCATGGATAGGCAGACTATGGAAGGTTCTTTTGCCTACAGGATAATGGGTTATCTTTATATGTCTGAGATGGATACCAAAGACAACATCCTTAAGATGAAATGCAATTCAGAAGAAGATGCTTATCACGCAGCTGATATGATAAATGCCTATCTTCTTTCAAGGATAGCTATATGCGAGAAGAAAGATGTTTCTTTATACACTCATCAGCTGGAAAAAAGACTTGAACTTATGTCTTTGATATATCCAAAACAGAAGAATCTATTCCAAGACTTCAGAAAATCTCTTCCTGATGCTGTCTATTTTTTAAGGGAAGGCTATTATTCCCCTATTGGAAATGATATAAACAAAGATATCAGATCAGGAAAATTTCTGAAAGACCTCTTAAGTTCAGTAATCAATAAGGACTATGAGCACATGGAGGAGACTCTGCTTAATTTTTCAAGAGAAGGAGGAAGAAGGCTGATCATCTCAGCCCCTGGAAAATATTTCAGTATGGTAAGGTCATGCATGGAGGATACTATCAGGAATATGCTTGAGAAGATAGAGAAGAGAATTTCAGGCAAGAATGTTTTTGCAGATTTTTCCCTTGAAGAATGCATAAAAATAGCAAAGGACAATGAGCTTATCTCAGATGATGAGCTTAAGAAAAGGATAGAGAACATAAAAAAGGTATACGGAAAAAATGAGCTTAGGTTTGCGGAAGACATAATGCCCGGATCCTATGAACAGGCAAAAGGAAAACTTTTCCTTCAGGGAAAATTAGGTCCTGCTCACAGGAACCTAAGAAAAGGAAACCTCAAGACAGCCCAGGATCTCATAGACAATGTCTGGTATGGCCTCTATTTCAGCAGTGAATATGATTCTCTTGGAGAGGCAACATATGATATACAAAAAAGGATAGATTCCAAATCATTGGGCAGGATGATAGGTTCAGGAGCAAAACACCTTGCCAGCAAAGATAAGAACAATTATCTTAAGATAAAAGAGATGGCTTTTGAATTCAATCTTAAAAATTTTCTTATATCTTCTGAACAGCTTGAAAACATATTCTGCAGGATAGAAAAAAGATATTCTAATGCTCAAAGATAAGTTTTATCCCGTACATGAATGCTATTCCTATTATAAAGAATGCAAAAGAGGATAATGATTTTTTAACTAGAGAATTCCCCATAGCTTGCTATGGGGTAAGATAGATATACTTCCTCTTCTCATAGGCATACATGGTCAAGAAATCAGCACACTGTGCTTATGACATCCACTATCATCTAGTTGTTGTTATGAAGTATAGAC